>JAHDII010000168.1 GCA_020630895.1 Saprospiraceae bacterium | reverse complement strand
CGAGGAGTAATATAAAAATCAAAAATATTATATTTATATAGAAAAGAATGTGTAGCAGAAAATAACATTTTTTTTTCATCTAAATTCCAAATAGTATATTTACTTATTCTTTTATCTTCTATTCTATCGTAGGTTCCTCCATGTTCATTTTTTGTTAATGTATAAGAATGATAAAAGATAATTTCTTTTCTTCCTTTTCCATCTATTTGTACAGAATCGGAAATATTAGTTTGAAAAGGAAAAAGAAAATATCCATGAGTATTAAATTTTAAATGAATCGTATCTTGATGATCATTATAAATATACGTATAAGGATTTATTAGAGTATCTTTTAATAAAGATTGTCCTAATAGTGTCCAAGAAAAAAGTAAGGAAAAAATACAAGAAAAAAATAATTTCATAATTTATTTATTTTAGTCACCATCATCAAATGGAATTTCATTTCCATTTTCATCCCATTGTTTTTTGATTTCTTTTTTATTTTTATAAATAGTTTTAATTTTTAATTGTCCATTTTCGTACCATTGTTTATATTCCATTTCATAATTTTCATTCACTCGATTTCCTTCATTATCAACATAAAATTCACCATTCCAAAAAACAGGTTTTTTTCCACAATGACAGGAAGGTTCTTCTTTTTCATTTTTGTTATTATTTAATGGAATATAAGTTATACAGGTTATAGGAGCTCCATTTTTATGTTTTTCATAACTTAGTTTTTTCCCGTTTTCATACCAATATTTTCTTGTATAACCATTATTTACATGATATAAAATAAAATATTTTTTTCTAGCTTGAATATCAAAAACAATTTCTTTTTTTATTTCATTCAATTGATACCACATTTTTTTACTAATATTACCATTATTAAAATAAAAAATATGCCAACCCTCTTTTTTTCCATGAACCCAATTTCCTTGAAAAGATAATTGTCCATTAGGATACCATTTTTTACTTATCCCATGATATATTTCATTTTTAATTTCTATAGATTCTTTGGGTGTTCCATCATTATAAAATTCTTCTAATTTATTTTCGGATTCTTCTTTGGATGCAAGAACATAAAATTCTTTTTTTTCTACTTCTCCAGTTTCTAAGTAATATATCCATTCTCCGATTTTAACCTCTTCCTCTTTTTCATAAGTTTCTACTTTTTCTTTGTATGTAATGGGATCATATCCTCTTCTTTTTGTTGTATATTTTTGCACTTCCCATTTCCCTTTTATTTTTAATTGTTCTTCTTCATAATATTCTTCATACATGCCCCGTTTTTGACCATATTTATTATATGTAATCACTTTCCAAATATCTCCATTAGGGTAATAATATTTCCATTCTCCAATTCGATAATAATGATGATATATTCCATTTGTTTTTATAGTTCCACCTTCATAATATTCAATATATTTTCCATTGGGACGATCTGAAATATTTTTTGATACTTCAATAGTTTCTTTGTAAGTTTCTGGATCGAAAGATACAAATGTGTCAATTCCTCTTCTTTGTAAAATTTCACATTGAATGATAATTTGATTATTATCTCCATACTCTATTCGATGCAATTGTTTATCAATAATTTTATTTTCTAATTGAAGTGTTCCATCTTTTTTATATATTTTTTGTTGAGAAACAAGCGTATCATTCAAAGCCCATTCTATTCGTTGAATTTGGGCAGAAAGTGTTGTAATAAAAAATAAGGTGCAAAAAGTGAAAATATATTTTTTCATTTTTAAGAGCTTTTATTAAATATTTTTAACGCAGAGAACCACAGAGTTATCCGCTGAGAGTCGCGGAGATTTTCACTACATTCAATAAATAAAAACTGTACCTATACTCTGTGTATCTCCGCGTATTCCTTTGCGATTCTCTGCGTTTTTTTAATTAGGTTATAATTATTTTTTTGTAATAATGTTTATTATTAGATGCAATAAAAATGAAAAATGTTGTTTTGATAGTAGAAAAATTATTCCAAACATTCAAAAGGATCATTTCTTCAGTACTTAAAAAAATAATTTGGTTGCATTTATTTTTATGAAATATATTTTCATTTCATAAAATGAAAATTTTATTTCTTAAAAATATTTTCCATTAAAAGACATAATTCAGCATATTTTTTTCCATCATATACATCAGGACTATTTCTTGTAACAAAATGATATTGATCATTGATTAGTGCTTCAAAAATCCATTCTTCACCATCAAGAATTAGGTTAGGATCATGAGTTGGAATATTCCAAAAATTAATTTCATCCATTTTTTGGGTTAATAAATTCCATTCTTCAAAAGAAATTTTCTTTTTTTTATTTTTGATGATACTTCCTGCTTCGTATCCGCCTTGTCCATTTGTTTCTTTATATATTATAATACCTATAGAATCTTTTATTTCTATACGATAAGAATAAGGGTGAGACCATGTACCTAAATTTGTATATCTAAGTATTTGTAAATTTTCATTCGTTCTATTATAAAGAATAGGTTCTGTGAGAGAATAAAGATGTTTTGAATACCATTCATTCTGAAATTTACTTAAAGTATCTTGAGGTTCATCCTCATTACAAGGGAATTGTTTGAGTTCAATACAATCAGATACTTTTTTTGTATATTCATCACTCTGCAAAGGAAAATAATATTTATTTTTTACCTTCATTTTATATCCTAATTCAGGACTTATCATTTTACATCCTGTGAACAGGATAATAATGAATATTATATAGTTGAGTTTATTTTTCATTTTTATTCTTTCAAATAAATAATTGTTGCAATTATTAAAAAAAATATGAATTCAATTTTTTATTCTTCATTCATATTTTTTTGTAAATCTATTATATATCAATAGATGCATCAAAAATAAATAAGGTTGTATCAATATCATTTTCTAAAAATCCTTAAACCCCAAATTGCCTCAAATGATGATCAATATGCTTATAAGCAAAAATACCCACTTCTTCTTTGGTCATTTTTCCAAAAAATGGATGAATAAAATGTTTATAATTGTTTGAATTTTTTAAAGGATACTTATCTAATGCTACCATCCATAATTTTTTTTGATGTTCTAGATCTCCATTTCCTTTTATAATTAATTTAGGGTGAGTAGGCGTGTTATGTTTTAATTTTTCATCATCTTTAACAATAGATTTAAGAACAATTTTCCCAAAAATTTTACCTATAAATCTTCTTGAATAATATTGCTCTTCTAGCATTAAAAATTCATTCTCTGTACAATGTTTCAACATTTGATACACGTTCATTTTTCCCCATTTAGCTTTTGAATTTATGTTTAATTTTTGAATTCTTGATTTAAATTCATTGATGGTTGTAGTATTAAAAATATTTTCCATGTTCTATCATTAATTATTTATAATATTAATATCACTCTAATGACGTTTCTAATTATTAATACGTGGACAATATTTCAATTTTTTTATAAAATAGTATTAAAAAATAATAGTACATTGTGAGTAATTTTAAATTATAAATAATTATGGCAACGATATTTTCAAAAATAATTGCAGGAGAAATTCCTTGTTATAAAATTGCAGAGACAGAAGATTTTTTTGCTTTTTTAGATATTAATCCATTAGCAAAAGGACATACACTTTGTGTTCCTAAAAAAGAAATAGATTATATTTATGATTTAGATGATAACACACTTTCGGGACTTCATCTTTTTGCAAAAAAAGTGGCTTTAGCTTTAGAAAAATGTATTGAATGCAAAAGAGTAGGCGTTTTAGTTATTGGTACAGAAGTACCTCATGCTCATGTCCATTTAATTCCTTTTCAGCAAGAAGTACAAATGGCAATTACTTCTCCTAGAGGAAAAGTATCTCAAGAAGAAATGATAGAGATTTCTACTAAAGTACAAGCAGTTTTTGCAGAAATGAATTAAACAGACGCCTCTATTGCTTCTAATAAAATAGTACAAGCTGCTTGGATTTCTTCTTCATTAATAATTAATGGAGGAGCTATTCTAATAGATTCATTATTGAATAAAAACCAATCTACAATAATACCATTTTCTTTACAATGATGAATAATTTTAAGGACTTGATCAAAATTTCCTATATCAATAGCCATTAATAATCCTGCATTTCGAATTTCTTTAATAGCAGGATGTTTAAGATATTTTTTAAATAATTGAGCTTTATTATGAACGGTTGAAATATAATTTTCTTTTACTAATGCTTGTAAAGAAGCTAATGCGGCAGCACAAGTTACAGGATGCCCTCCAAAAGTAGTAATATGTCCTAAAAATGGATTATCCATAAAAGAACTCATTATTTTTTTAGATGCTACAAATGCACCAATAGGCATTCCACCGCCCATTCCTTTAGCTAATAGTATAATATCAGGAACTACATCATATTGTTCAAAAGCAAAAAGACTTCCGGTTCTTCCAAATCCTACTTGAATCTCATCTAAGATGAATAATGCTCCTACTTCTTTACAACGTTGTTCTACTTTTTTAAGATAAGAATTTTGAGGGCTACGCACTCCCCATTCTGCTTGGACTGTTTCCATAATTACAGCAGCAGTACGGCATGTTATTTTTTGAATATCATCAGAATTATTAAATTCGATGTGTGCAATATTAGGAAGTAAAGGGCGAAACGCTTGAGTAAAATAATCTTCACTCATTAAACTTGCTGCTCCTTGTGTACTCCCATGATATGATTTTTTACAAGAAATAATTTCTGTACGTCCTGTATATCTTTTAGCGAGTTTCATAGCTCCTTCAGTTGCTTCAGAGCCAGAATTTACAAAATAAACACTATCTAATTTATTAGGAAGATGCTTCGTCAATAAAGTCGCTAATTCTACCTGAGGTCCCATGATATATTCACCATATACCATAGTATGCATATAATTGGCTGCTTGGTTTTGTACTGCTTCTACAACATCCGGATAACAATGCCCTAAATTACTCACACTAATCCCAGAAATTAAATCAATATATTTTTTTCCTGATGTATCCCATAAATAAATTCCTTTTGCTTTTTGAATATCAAGCATTAAAGGCATATCGCTCGTTTGGGCAACATGATTCAAAAATAATTGTCTAAGATTCATTCTTATTCAAATTAATTCAATCGAATTTCATCATTATTTTCAGCAAAGAATTTATAGCCCATTAGAGGGAAATCATAAGAGCTTTGAATTTTTACTTTACGACCATATTTGAGCCACCAATTCAATCTTTTACTAGGAAATCCTTTTTTAAGATATGCTTCTACATAAGGATGTACTCTTAAATTAATTTTAGTTTTAGGATGAGATTGTACAATAAATTCTAAATCTCTTTCTATTTCATCTGTAATAATTAAAGAAGATTGTACTTTTCCACTTCCATTACAAGAAGGACATCTTTCTGAGGTATCAATTTTCATAACAGGACCCGTACGTTGTCTTGTTATTTGCATCAATCCAAAACGACTCAAAGATAATATAGTATGTTGAGCTCTATCCTTTTTCATGAACTCACGCATATTGGCTACTAATTCTTTTTTGTGATCTGGATTTTTCATGTCGATAAAATCAACAATGATTAGACCTCCAATATCTCTTAATCGCAATTGTCTAGCAATTTCTGCGGCAGCTTCATTATTAACTCTTAAAGTACTTTGATCTACACCATCTGTATTTGTAGGAATTTTTTGACCACTATTCACATCAATAACATGCATCGCTTCTGTATGCTCAATGACTAAGTAAGCCCCACTTTTCATGGTTACTGTTTTGCCAAAGGAAGTTTTAATTTGACGTGTAACATTGTATTCATCAAAAATAGGTCTTCGTCCTTTATGCCATTGAACAAGGTTTACTTTTTTAGGAGCAATGCTTTGCATATAAGAACGAATATTCAAATACATTTCCTCATCATTCACTACAATTTTATTGAATGAATCATTCAATAAATCTCTTAATATACTTGATGTTTTATCTAATTCGCTTAATAATTTTCTAGGAGGGCTTGCATTTTTAAGTTGTTGATGAACTTGTTTCCATTTTGCCATCAAGCTCATAATTTCCTCATGTAAATCTGCTACTTTTTTACCTTCTGCCGCCGTTCTCACAATGAGTCCAAAATTTTTAGGTCTAATACTTTCGACTAATGCTTGAAGTCTTTTTCTTTCTTCACTATTGCTTACTTTTTTAGAAACATTCACTACGTTTTGAAAAGGAGCTAAGACTAAATATCTTCCTGGAATTGTAATTTCGCAACTCAATCGAGGTCCTTTAGTAGAAATAGGTTCTTTTAAGATTTGGACTAATATAGCATCTTTTTTATTGAGGACTTGGTCAATTTTACCTGTTTTTATAATATCAGGTTCTATCCTCATTTGATCTAAACGATGATTTTGTTGAGAGCCATTGATACTCCCTTTAGTAAATTTTAAGAGAGATTTTAATTTAGGACCTAAATCAGTATAATGTAAAAAGGAATCTTTTTTATAGCCTGTATCTACAAAAGCTGCATTGAGTCCAGGCATAGTTCTTTTTACCCGTCCAAGAAAAATATCTCCAACAGTAAAATTGGTATTTGTTTTTTGATGATGAAGCTCCACTAATCGTTTATCTTCCAAAAATGCAATTTGAACGACTGTAGGCGAAGAATCAATAATTAGTTCTTTTTCCACCGCTTTTTGAATTTATGTAACAAGAAAATTACCGTTGATTCATCACTAGAATTATAATTAAACTCAAGTATTCTTTTTTAATTATAAAAAGAATCATGTTTATAATTATTTCTTAATAAGAGTGTATAAGAAATAATTATAATGAATTCAATTTCGGTATTAGAAGAATGGACATTATTATTATTGATACTAAAAATATATGATATCAGAAGAATTTATATTTTTTAGTTCATTTATAGGTTTGGATAGTTTATTGATTCTAAGGGCTAAACATTTTCATTAATTACAGATGCAATGTTTCTCTTCTAGATATATCAATAATAAAAAGCCATAAGCCTGTATTAAAAAATAATACAGGCTGAAAAATTTCATACTCTATGTTTAAAAGTATAAAAGATTATCTATTCTTTTTCTTGTGACGATTTTTACGCAATCTCTTTTTTCTTTTGTGCGTAGCAATCTTATGTCTTTTTCGTTTCTTTCCGCAAGGCATAATCCTCTATTTAAGTATTTATTAATTAATATTTTTTAGTATTTCTTTATATTCTTGAACCTTATTGAGTTCCCCTTTTTCTTCATA
>JAHDII010000167.1 GCA_020630895.1 Saprospiraceae bacterium | reverse complement strand
ACAAGGAGCTTGTAGCTTTGATGCTAACAATACTTTTCATCATATTACCATTGATAGTGATTTTTGGAAAAATGCAGGAACAACATTAAGAGAAATTATTATTTTTCATGAATTAGGACATTGCTATCTAGGAAGAGGACATATGAATGATAAACACTCTAATGGAAGTTGTAAAAGTTTAATGAGAGAAGGATTAGGAGAATGTCATGACAATTATAATAATAATACCATAAGCTATTATTTAGATGAATTATTTACATTCTAAATTTTTCAAAATTAACCTCACAAGATATAAAACAACATATTATTTCGGCTAGATTATTTTGAGTTATAGAAGAAAAGTCAACCTAAATTGTTAGGTTGGCTTTTTATTATTTAGAATATATCAAATGAAATAGAACACATATTTATTCTTTCATTAAATTCACTTACCTTTGCAGCAAATTTTATATATCATGAAATATATCTTCTTCATTTCTTCTATATTTTTTCTTTTTTCTTGTAAAAATGAACCTCAACAACCTCAGCCCTCTCCTAGCCCATCGGCAGAAAATTATTCATTAATTGGAGGAAAAACAATGGGAACAACTTATAGTGTAAAATATCAAGGAGGAAATACCCAGCAAATCAATAATGAATTAGATTCTTTATTTAAATCCATTAACGAAAGTGTTTCTGTATATGAAAAAGAATCTCTGATTTCTAAATTTAATGCAGCAGAAACTCATCTTTTTGAAATAGAAACAGAAAATGATTTAAACATTCATTTTATTACAAATTTTACAAAATCTGTTTTAATTCATAAACAAACTGATGGATTATTTGATCCTACAGTAATGCCTTTAGTGAATTATTGGGGTTTTGGTTATACAGGAAAAAATCCTATTACTTCTGTCGATGAAAAAAAGATACAATCTATTCTTTCCTATGTTGGAATGAAAAAAATAAATTATCAAATAGAAAACGAGTCAAAAAAACATCAGTTTAAAAAAGAAAATAAAAATATACAATTAGATTTCGGAGCTATTGCTAAAGGATATGCTGTTGATAAAGCAGGAGAATTATTAGCATCAAAAGGAATTCAAAATTATTTAGTAGAAATTGGAGGAGAAGTAGTAAATCAAGGAAAAAATCCAGAAAATAAACCTTGGGTGATAGGAATTAATACCCCTAAAGAAAATGCAAAAATTAATGATTTCCAAATCTATGTACACCTTTCAGGAAAGGGTTTGGCCACCTCTGGAAACTATCGAAATTTTTATGAAGTCAATGGAAAAAAATATTCTCATACCATTAATCCTACAACTGGTTTTCCCGAACGTTCTCATTTATTAAGTGCTACTATCATTGCAGACAATTGTATGACAGCAGATGCTTTTGCGACAGCTTGTATGGTAGGAGGCTTAGAAAAATCTCTTGAAATTATAAATAATAATGCTTCTCTTGAAGGCTATTTTGTTTATTCAGATGATGAAGGGAATTTACAATCTAAACATACCGAAGGCTTTAATAAATATCTAAAATAATCAACTTACCTATCTTTATTAAAATAAAATATTTCATTAAAAACTATTTTTCATGTGTGGAATTGTAGCTGTTTTTGATGTAGAAAATCATCAAGAAACATTAAGACAACAAGTCTTAGAAATGTCTAAAAAATTAAGACATCGAGGACCCGATTGGTCGGGTATTTATTGTGGTGAAAAAGCCATCCTTTCTCACGAACGACTTTCTATTGTTGATCCTCAATCAGGAGGACAACCTCTTTATTCTAAAGATAAAAATCTAATTTTAGCGGTTAATGGAGAAATTTATAATCATCAAAAAATTAGAAAAGAATTAGAAGGCAAGTATGAATTTCAAACACAATCGGATTGTGAAGTTATTTTAGCTCTATACCAAGAAAAAGGAATTGATTTTATTGAAGAATTGAATGGTATTTTTGCTTTTGCTCTTTATGACAAAAAAAATAATTCTTTTTTTATTGGAAGAGATCATATGGGTATCATTCCTTTATATCAAGGATGGGATGAAAATGGCTATTATTATGTAGCTTCAGAACTTAAAGCACTTGAAGGGGTCTGCAATAAAATTGAAGTCTTTCTTCCAGGTCATACTTTACACAGCAGTGATAAAACCATGAAAAAGTGGTACACCAGAGATTGGATGGAATACGATGCTGTTCAAAATAATGAAACGAGTATTGAAGATTTAAGAAAAGCACTTGAAGAAGCAGTCCATCGTCAGTTGATGTCAGATGTTCCTTATGGTGTTTTACTTTCTGGGGGCTTAGATTCTTCTATTGTTTCTGCTATTGCTAAAAAATATGCTGGCAGAAGAGTAGAATCTAAAGATTTAAAAGATGCTTGGTGGCCTCAATTACATTCTTTTTCAATAGGCTTAGAAGGTTCTCCAGATTTAGCTGCTGCTCAAAAAGTTGCGGATCATATTGGTACAGTACACCATGAAATTAAATTTACGATCCAAGAAGGATTAGATGCTATTAAGGATGTAATTTATCATTTAGAAACATACGACGTTACAACTGTAAGAGCATCTACTCCCATGTATTTAATGGCTCGAGTGATTAAATCAATGGGGGTAAAAATGGTTTTATCGGGCGAAGGTGCCGATGAAATATTTGGAGGATATCTTTATTTTCATAAAGCTCCTAATGCTGAAGAATTTCATAAAGAAACCGTTAGAAAATTAGATAAATTACATTTATATGATTGTTTAAGAGCGAATAAATCTTTAGCTGCTTGGGGTGTTGAAGGACGTGTTCCTTTTTTGGATAAAGAATTCATGGATGTTGCAATGAGATTGAATCCTAAAGATAAAATGTCTTTAAATGGACGTATGGAAAAATGGGTATTAAGAAAAGCTTTTGAAGAGTATCTTCCGGAAAGTGTTGCATGGCGACAAAAAGAACAATTTTCTGATGGCGTAGGATATAATTGGATTGATACTTTAAAAGAAATTGTAAATGAAGCTGTAAGCGATGAACAAATGGAAAAAGCAGCTTTCCGTTTTCCTATTCATCCTCCTATGAACAAAGAGGAATATTATTATAGAACCATTTATGCCGAACATTTCCCTTCTGATTCAGCAGCAAAAGTAGTACCTTCTGTTCCTTCAGTGGCTTGTAGTACTCCTATTGCTTTAGAATGGGATGCTGCATTTAAAAACATGAATGATCCTTCAGGTCGTGCTGTTAAAAATGTGCATAATGATGGATATTAAGTTTCTTTAAATATAATGAAAACAACCCGAATTTTAGTTATTAAAATTCGGGTTGTTTTTTATGCAATCAATTTCATTATTAAGCGATGTTTCTTCATTTTTTCTAAGACATTCCATTGCCTATTACACCTACACCTAACTGATAAAAGACCTGTTTATATAGAATATGTTTTTTTCTTTTTAGTACTTTTTTTAGGCTCTTCTTTTTTAGGAGTTGATTTTTCTTCTTTAGAGTTTGGATCCACCTCTTGGGGTTTCAATTCTGGTTTTAGTTCTGAAAAATCATCTAATAATTCAAACATTTGAGTAGGTAATTCTCCTCCAAAGAAAAATTCTAAATTCATATTTTCTTGTAATTTCGGCATGACTTCTTGAAGACCATCCATTCCTTCTGGAATTTTTTGAAATAGACCTTTCAAATTGTCTGGCATTTTAGCATTAGGAGCAATTATAATGGTATCTCCATTAATAATAATCGTATTATTTTCTAAGCCTTTTCCTGATTGTAAATCACTCATTAAAGATTGCATTTCCAAAAGAGCTTGATCCATTTCTGTTTGGAATTGTTGCATTTTTTGTTGCATCTCTTTTTTAAATTGGTTCAATTCTTCAGAAGTATCTTGTGCAAAAATACAAGATGTGATGCTTATAAATAATAATGTAAAAAGTATCTTGTTCATTATAAAGAAGTTTTATTCTTTATAAAGATGCAAAAAAAATAGAATAGTTGCATCAAACTTTATCACTTAATATTCTCAGTAACAATTTTCCAAATACTCATAACCATAAAAATAACCTTTTCCTCTTGATTCATTTTAGGTTCTACTAAGTCTAAAGCTCTTGGATTGACTTGATTATTATTTTTTCCTTTTCTTAATACATGTCCAAAATCTTTAGAATTAATGATAATTGCAGTATAATCTTCTAAAGTATTTTCTAAATAATTAGCTAACATACTTCCATCAGTACTATATAATTTACCATCCATAATTTTACCTAATACCACACCATTTACTTGAACATCTACTTCTTGTGGTAAGATATAAAAATAGAGTTCGTGCTGTTCTGCTTGAGCATATAAAACACCTCCTCGTTTTCTAGCAGGATACATACGCAAACCATAAGAAAACATGGGTTCATGATATATTGAAGAAAATGTTCCTATAGATTCTAAACCATCTTTTCGAATCGTTTTTTGTCCTTCTACATTTAAAGATAGTTTTTCAATTTCTTCCTTATTCCAAGGTACTAATTGTTCAGAATATTGAGCTAATAGCTGTTTGAAACGCAACAAATCTTTGGGCATTCTTTGTTTTATAGGAATTCTAACTTTTGAAGAAGAATAACTCAAAATAAAAAATAAAATGATCCAAAATATCCAAGGAATACCAAAAATTCCCATTAAAAAAAACCCTAATATTAATGTCATTGATATTATAAATTTTAATAGTAATTAAACAGTTGCAATTTGGTACTTTTTTATATGAATACAAATCCTTTTCGATAAAAGTACGAGAATTACCGACAGGCTAAGAAATAGTTCATTTTTAATCCTCAAAGACTCTACAAATCCTTAACACAAACTTAATATGAAATAATGGATATAGACTTGATTATTTTACAATTTTGCAGTGAAATTTTAAAAGATTTGAAACGCATCTATTGCACTTTTTTATGATTAAAAGATGAAAATACTTGTTTTATGTACTGGGAATTCTTGTAGAAGCCAAATGGCTCATGCTTTTTTGGAAAGTATGATACCTGAAGCACAAGTATTGAGTGCAGGAACTCATCCTCAAGGGGTTCATCCTTATGCTTTACAAGCGATACAAGAAGTAGGAATAGATATTTCTCATTATAGTTCTAATCATGTTGCTGAATATACAGAAATTCCTTTTGATTACATCATTACAGTTTGTGATAATGCTAAAGAAAAATGTCCTATTTTTTTAGGAGGTGGCAAAAAGATACATCATAGTTTTCCAGATCCTGCGGAAGCCCAAGGAGAAGAAAAAGAAATATTCAATGAATTTCGTAGGGTAAGAAATATGATTCAAGTATATTGCGAAAATTTTATACAAAATATCAATCAAAACAATAAATAATGGATGCTACAATGCTTGTAATGTGGATTGGATTTATTTTAGCTGCTTACTCAGTAGTTGGAAATGATGTTATCCAAACCTTAGGAACTTTTTTAAGTTCTAATAGTAAACGTCCTTGGTGGGTATTATTTGGTTTTGCAGGAACAATCCTTGTTGGAACATTAGTTTATGGATACTTTGCAGGAGATATTGCTTATGATCGTTTAGATAAATTTGCTATACCTGGCGAATTTTCTTTTTGGTATATTTTACCTCCCCTTGTTTTATTGGCGATTACTCGAGCAGGTATTCCTGTAAGTACTACATTTATGATTTTGACTCTTTTTTCTTTGTCAGCCATTGAAAGTAATAATATTACTGAAATATTAGGCGATGTAGTGAATTCAGAAACAAAATTAGGAGGGATGATCCAAAAATCAATTATGGGTTATTTACTTTCTTTTGGGGTTGCTATTGTTATTTATTTAATCATATCTAATTTAATTGAAAAATATTTTATTAAAAATGAGATTACGCCCAAAGAAAAAAATATTTGGTCGGCACTACAATGGGTTTCTACAGGTTTTTTATGGACACAATGGCTTACACAAGATTTAGCGAATATTTATGTTTATTTAGGTCCTGGAAAAGCAAAAGGTGAAGCCATGATGATAGGTGGTTTTGAGTTTGTCATTTCTCTCTTTATTATTACAGGTCTATTAGCTTATATTTTTTATTCAAAAGGAGGAGCTGTTCAAAAGGTGGTTTTAGCTAAAACTAATACTACAGATATTCGTTCTGCTACTATTATTGATTTTATCTATGGTATCATTTTATACGTATTCAAATATAATTATTTAGGATTATTTGAAGGGAAACTTCCTATGAGTACTACATGGGTATTTATTGGTTTATTAGCAGGTAGAGAAATTGGAGTTCGTTTATGGTTGGATAGAAAATTAACAGCTACTTCTCTTAAAGATATAGGAGGTGATCTTCTTAAAGTATTCTTTGGTTTAGTCGTCAGTTTAGCAATTGTAATTGTGATTAAATTGGTGGGGAATGTGTAAACTTTTATCAATTAAAACTAGACTGGCATTACGAATGATTGATTCGTAATGCAGTCTAGTTTTAATCTTCTTGAACTTCTATTAAATCTATCACTAATTTTGAAGAATTCAAATTTGTATAATCTAATTTTACAAAACCATATTCTGTATTAAAATAAGAAATTAAATGTGCTTGGCCATATTGATGAGCTGCTGTAGAAGTAATTTCATAACATTCTAAAAGACCAAGTGGTGTTTCTATATTTACAATATTAGTAATTTCATAATTGGAAATAATATCTATCTGCCCTTCAAACTCTAACCATCTAGGATCAGACCAAAATTCACTTGAAATAGAAATAAAATCCCAAGTCCAAGTTGTTCCTATTTCATAGGGCTCTTGAATATATGGAAATGGCGCAAATTCTAACATCGCAAATAAACCAACTCTAGGCGGATGTATCCAAACATTTTTTTCATTTTCTGTTAAGCCTGTAGTTTCAGCACTTTTTTCTCTTCCTTTTTTTGAATTATATTTATTAGTATATACCGTATGATAATAATTAGGATCTATTTCTCTAAAAGGAGATAAACCAGATAATATTTCTTGTTCTATTTCTACTATTGTATTTTTTGTAGGAGCATCAAAATCTACAAAGACCCATTCATCATAATTGTCTGGATCTGAGTTTTTATTTTTTAATGAAAAATAAAATTTATTTCCAATAGAATCTATATAATCGTATGAAAAAGTAAACTTTCTACATACTTTATAAATATTATTATCAGCATTATATCGATTTTCATCAGTAACACTTTCATTAAATTCTTCTACATAAAGAC
>JAHDII010000166.1 GCA_020630895.1 Saprospiraceae bacterium | reverse complement strand
AGTAGATTCTGTTTCAGAAACTAATATTGGAAGTGTTTTTGGTTGGGGTTTTCCTTCATTCAAAGGAGGAGTGCTGCAGTATGTTAACGACTATGGTATCCCTCAATTTATACAAAAAGCCAAAATGTTTGAAAAAGAACATGGCCCACGATTTATTGTTCCTAAATTATTGAGAGAAATGGCAACAAATAATGCTATTTTTAGTTAATGATTATAATTCTAAATCTTAAACTATAATCTTATTTTTAAAATATTCTTTTATGTCATTATGGCTCAATTTTAGGAATGGCAAAGTGTTTGACAATTTAATACTATGAAACTCAAAAATATATTTAACAAAATGGGTAAAAAAGATAATAAAAAACAAACCGTAGAAGAAGAAATTTTGGTTGAGAACCAAAAAGAAACTCAAGAAGAAAAAACAACAAAAGAAGCTGATAATCAAGAAGAAAAGAAAAATCCTAATGTAAAAAGCACTAGCGAAATAGATAGCATTAGGCAAGAACTCGCTGAAATGAAAGATAAGTATCTTCGATTATTCGCAGAGTTTGATAATTATAGAAAAAGAACCAATAAAGAAAAATTGGAATTACGCAAAACTGCAGCAAAAGACACTTTGTCAGCATTAATCCCTGTTTTAGATGATTTTGACAGAGCCAAGAAAAATCACGATAGTGACGATAGCGAAGAAGAATTTACTGAAGGGGTAATGTTTGTTTATGAAAAGATTTTAACCTTTATGAAAGGACAGGGCTTGGAAGCCATTGATGCTACAGGAGAAGATTTTAATGTTGATTTCCATGAAGCTATTACTGAAATTCCTGCTCCAACAGAAGAAATGAAAGGAAAAGTTATAGATACTATCGAAAGAGGATATAAACTCAATGATAAAATTATTCGCTATGCAAAAGTAGTAGTGGGTAAATAATACAATCTAATACTTATATTTTAGATTGATAAATAAAGTACAATGGCAAAAAATTATTACGATATATTAGGTGTTTCTAAAAGTGCTGATGACAAAGAAATCAAAAAAGCATATCGAAAGATTGCAATGAAATATCATCCTGATAGAAACCCTGATAATAAAGAAGCTGAAGCTAAATTTAAGGAAGCCGCAGAAGCATACGAAACTTTGCGTGATGCAGATAAAAAAGCGAGATATGATCGCTTAGGACATGATACTTATACCCGTTCGCAACAAGGTGGCGGCGGTGGTGGTTTCCGTGGAGGAATGACCATGGAAGACATCTTTTCACAATTTGGAGATATTTTTGGTGATGGAGGAGGAAATCCTTTTGAAAGCTTCTTTGGTGGAGGCGGAGGAGGAAATAGAAGGCGAAGAGGTACTGGAGAACGTGGTGCAGATGCTAGAGTTAAAGTTAAAATGACTTTAGAAGAAATTGCTAAGGGAGTTACTAAAAAAATTAAACTCAAAAAGCAAGTCAATTGCAAAACTTGTAGTGGTTCAGGAGCAAAAGATAGGAATGCAGTAAGTACCTGTTCTACTTGTAGAGGTTCGGGGTATATCAGACAGGTACAAAATACTTTCTTAGGTCAAATGCAAACTACAAAGCCCTGTCCTACTTGTGGAGGAACAGGACAAGAAATCACATCAAAATGTAATTCATGTAAAGGAGAAGGACGTAATATAGGTGAAGATATTATAGAACTTCAAATTCCTGCTGGAGTAAGTGAGGGTATTCAATTATCTATGAATGGAAAAGGACATGCAGGAAAAAGAGGAGGCCCTCCAGGAAATTTAATCATTACTATTGTAGAAATTCCTCATGATTCGTTAAAGAGAGATGGGCAAAATATTATTTATGATCTATATCTCAATTTTGCAGATGCTGCTTTAGGCGAAAGTGTAGATGTTCCAACTATTAATGGAAAAGTAAAAATTAAAATTCCAGCAGGTACACAATCTGGAAAAATATTCCGTTTAAGAGGAAAGGGTTTGCCTGATATTCATTCTCATGGCGTTGGTGATCAATTAGTTCATGTAAACATTTGGACACCCAAGAAATTAGACGCTAATGAAAGAGCATTAATGGAACAATTAAAGAATGCTCCTAATTTCAAACCAAATCCAGGAAAATCAGATAAAGGATTTTTTGAAAAAATGAGGGATATGTTTTCTTAGATAATCTATTAAAATCTATCAAATAAAAATAATTTAAAATAAAGGAAACCTAATCGTTTCCTTTATTTATTTTAAGGATAAAAAAATAAATAATGAGATTTGCAATTATACTAAGTATTTTTTTTCTAATTTTTGTTTCTTGTAAAGATACCGATTATATATATCAACAAAAAAAATCAGTAAGTTATAAGGGTTGGGTATATGCAGATTCTCTTCAATTTAATTTTGATATTAAAGATACCTCAAAAATATATTCCTTATTAATGGATATTAAACATACTACAGAATTTCCTTATCAAAATATATATTTAAACATTTCAACCTCTTTTCCTTCTGGTAAATTTTTACAACAAAAATTATCTTCTGAATTAGCTGACAAAACAGGAAAATGGTATGGAAAATGTTCAGGAAAAGAATGTATTGCCCCTATTAATTTACAAGGAAAAGCAAAATTTAATGAACTCGGAAAACATAAAATTACAATAGCTCAATTTTCTAGAGATTCCGCTTTATTGGGCATCAGTGCGATAGAATTAAAATTAAAAGAATTTAAAAATGAATCTAAATAAATATTATTAATACGTTGGCTAATAATATATCTTTTTATTTGTTTCATTAAAGATAAGGGCATAATAAATACTCCCAGCGATAAAATGGAGAAAGACCTGTAGCTAATGCTTTATTAGATGTTATTAATAGAAAATAAATAAAAAAATCATGCAAACTATTATTATAGATGATGAACAACCAGCTATTAATATTCTTAGTAATTTTGTGAAAAAAATTCCTTTTCTTAATTTAAATTTAGCAACTACCAATGCTTTTGAAGCCTTAGAAATTTTAAACACTCAAAAAATAGATCTACTTTTTTTAGATATAGAAATGCCTGATATTACAGGAATAGAATTATTACATTCTCTAGAACAAAAACCCTTAGTTATTTTCACCACAGCTTATGAGCAATATGCTCTTCAAGGCTATGAAATGGATGTTCTAGATTATTTAGTAAAACCTATTCGCTTTGAACGTTTTTTAAAAGCTGCGAATAAAGCACAATCAAGATTTCAAAACAATTCAAATATAACGTCTCATATATTTGAGGATTATGTAATTATTAAATCTAATTATAAAAACATCAAAATTCCATTTTCTGAAATTTTATATATTGAAGGATTAAAAGATTATGTAAAAATATATACCGAACAAGAAATGTTTCTAACTCGCCTCAATTTAAAAGGTATTTCTCAAAAAATTCCTTCGAATTTATTTATTAGAATTCATCGTTCTTACATTGTCAATCTTGATAAAATAACCTCTTTTCAAAAAAACGAAATAAATATCAAAAAAACAAATTTACCTATTGGAGAATCTTATCGAGATAACATAATTAATAAATTAAAATAATTTTTCCTCTACACATATACCCTATTCCTCTACACTTTCAACTCCTACATCTCTTTCTCAAAAAATCATAAAATAAAATAAATATTTTTATTCGTTTAAGTGTATATCTATCCAATATTTTCATTCTTAAAAATTAATATTATGCAAATATTCAAATTATTATGTATTAGCATTTTAATCAGTCTATTTTTTGCTTCTTGCAAAGATTGCGATTTGGGTGCTACCATTAACGAAGGAAATGATCCCAATTTTAAAATTGAAGCGAATAATGATGGTATATTAAAATGTTTTCATAAAAAAGTAGTTGTTTTTGGTATTGATATTTATGCTGTTTCAGGTGTGAGTGATGAAAAATTATTACATGCTGCAAATGTAATGGCTCAATATTTAGACAATGATGAAGATGGCACTATTGATAATCAATTAGTACTCGATAAAATGCTAGAAAATAAAGCAGCTATGGTAATGTGGAAATCACAAAAAGATATAAATATCAATCCTCCTAATGATAGAAGTATTCAAGATTTAGGAAATGATGAAACACAACCTTCTTATGTCGCTAATGGAAAAACAGGAAATTTTGATGCCTCATTAGAAGAAGTTCTCCATATTATTACTCATGCTGGATATAGTCAAGTATATCCCGATATTTTTGGCGAAACACAAGGAAGTCAAATTGCCAATGCAATGGATTTGGCAAGAGGAGGACAATTTACTTCTATCCCAAATTCATATCCGTCAAATGCTTGGTACACTTATGATGATAAAACTTGTGATTATTCTTGTCAAGTAACAGAATATTTTTATTGGGCATTAACGTCTATTCTAGGTGCTCAAGAAAATAGACTGGATGAAATAGGACATGAATGGAAATTAAACACCACCGAAAAAGTACAAACGGAAGATGTAGCTGTATATCAATTACTCACAAATCCTCAATATAAATTTCCTACAATTTTACCTGACGGGACATATAGGAGATAAATTAATAATATTAAACTTTATTATAAATGAATATAATGAAGTTGTCTATTCTAAATATTTGAAAAATGAAATCAATACATAAAAATTATTTTTTTATATTACTAATCAGTAGTTTTATTTTTACTAATTGTTGTAAAGAAGGAAAAATTTCTCCATCTGATTATGGTATTTTTTCTTCTCAAGATGAAACTACTGCATTTATGGAAGGAGATATTAATTGTAAAACTCCTCAATATTGGAAAAATTATATTGCAGCATTTCCTAATACTACAAAAATAATTATGGGCAATTGCCCTGGTTCTTCTGATGACGAAGCCAATGTAAAAGTAGCCAAAGAAGTTCATGCACAAAACCTAACGATACATCTACCTGCTACAGCAGAAATTGCTTCTGGAGCAGTAGATTTTTTTCTTGCAGGAACAACAAGAACAAGAGAAGCAGGAAGTAAAATTGGAGTTCATTCTTGGTCTGGTGGAGGAAAAAAAGCAACCGATTATCCTGTAGGAGCAGAAGAACATTTACTCTATATTAATTATTATATAGATGTTGGATTTTCTCAACAAGATGCAGAAGATTTTTATTATTTTACGATTCATGCTGCTCCAGCTTCAGATATTCATTGGATGACAGATGACGAAATTGATCAATATAAATTATTAACACCCTAAATTGTTAAACCTTATTAATTGATTATAGCCCAATTTGAAAAACGCAGAGAATCACAGAGGAATACGCAGAGGTACACAAAGAATAGAATACAGTTTTTATTCATTAAATGTAGTGAAAATCTCAGCGGTTCCTTCGTTAAAAAATATTTTGCAATAATCTCTTTATTTGACTAAAATATAAATCATGAAAAATATCATTACACTAAGTATTTTATTATTAGGAATGGTTCGTTTAGGTTGTGCTCAAACATTACCTGATAATTTTGATATTAGTACTTCTCCAAATGGAGTCATCCCATTACCTAGTAATGCTCCAGCAGCTTATAGCAATAATGGATTTGTAAAATATACAAAAATTCAAGCACCTAATGGTCAAGCCATTCATTTTGTAGCACAAAATCAAATTACAGATGCACAAATAGTACGTGCTAGAAATATTTTACAATTTTATTTAACCAATCTTCCTAATTCAGAATATGGAACAGATAAATCTGTTGTTACCAATCAAATGGCGAATAATGAAGCCCTATTATTATTACTAAATGGAGCAGATGGACAAGGAAATGAACCTAATTTACCAGGACAATATTTATTTCAAAATGAAATTGCTGTTGAAGGACATTCTTGGTATATTAATAATAATTGGGATCATAGAGATGCCGCTTTTGAAGAAATTTTACACCTTATGCATGATACAGGATTTGGTGTAGATGGACCTAATTCTTTTCCTGGAGTATTACCCAATTATCAAGCAGAAATTAGAGCCGCACAACAAAATGCAAATGGCAATAATTTTGCCATTTGGCCTCTTGGTGCAGGAAGCGATCCTGATATTCAAGGCTGGTACAATGAATTAGACAATGAAAATAGTTTATCACAAGAATATTTAGCTTCGCTTATTGATAGTTATTATGGACTTTGGGGAGCATGGACAGAAACACCTGGAGGAATGTGGGGCATTTATGTGGCTAAAACAAGAGCAGAAATTGAAACACTCGACCCAATGGGTTGGGCATTATTACCCAAATATTTTTCACCTTATATCAATATTAATATGGATATTGACCCTTCTTTTAATGGTACTTTTTATATGTCTTTTGATGCGTCTCTCCCCTACTCTCATAAATCTCAATATTTACAACATTGTACTTTAACGGGTTCTAATAATTCTAATCTTCAAGGAAATGATTTATATAATCGTTTAAATGGAAATGATGCCAATAATGAATTAGAAGGACTAAAAGGAAACGATCGCTTAGATGGAAAATCGGGAACAGACATTGCTATATTTACAGGAAACCAAAATGAATATGTGATAACAACAGAGGGCGTTATGACTATTGTTGCAGATAATATGAATGATCGTGATGGTATAGATACTTTATTGAATATTGAAATGTTACGATTTGCAGATGGAGATATTACAAGCACTCAAAATATTTCATCAGAAAATGTTTTTAATATTTTTCCAAATCCTGCTACAGATTTTTTACATATTATCTGGAAAAGTTCTAGCCCTATTCTTTCTGGATATATTTATATTTACGATACAATAGGGAAAAAAGTACTAGAACAAAAATTTGTTAATATCACAGAAAAAATTACTATAGATATAAATTTCTTACCCCAAGGAAATTATATGCTGCAAATTATAGGTAATCATCAAAGTAGTTCTAGCAATTTTATTATTCAATAATTATTTTAATAGTCCAATTATTAATTATAATTGGACTATTTTTATACTATGTTTATTATAAATAATATTTCTTCTTCAAAAAAAATTAATATCCTAAGCCATATTATTATTTGGATATTATTGATTCAATTAGTCTATAATTTTAATGGATTAATAGCCTCTGCTACTGTTTTATTTAGTGGTGAAGAAAAATTTATTGATGATGCTTTTATTATTATCCCAACTCTTGTTACTTTATTTTATTGGAATAGTTATTATTTAATTCCTAAATTTTTACATCGGCATTCTTGGTGGAAATATCTTATTTTTATTATTTTAAGC
>JAHDII010000165.1 GCA_020630895.1 Saprospiraceae bacterium | reverse complement strand
GTTTATCTGGAGGAGAAGCTCAAAGAATTCGTTTAGCCACTCAAATTGGTTCGCAATTAACAGGTATTACTTATATTTTAGATGAACCTTCTATTGGATTACATCAAAGAGATAATCAAAAACTAATAGAAGCATTAAGAGAATTAGCTGATATTGGAAATACTGTTTTAGTGGTAGAACACGATAAAGATATCATGTTAGCTTCTGATTATTTAATTGATCTAGGACCTGGTGCTGGAAAATATGGAGGCAATTTAGTAGGAGAAGGAGAACCCAATACTTTCTTAACAAAAGATACCATTACAGCATCTTATTTGAATTCCTCTGCAAAAATTGAAGTTCCAAGTATTAGAAGAAAAGGAAATGGAAATTTTTTAATACTAAAAGGAGCGAACGGAAATAATCTTAAAAATGTAGATATAAAAATTCCTCTAGGAACATTTATTTGCGTAACAGGTGTTTCTGGAAGTGGAAAATCATCACTTATTAATGAAACATTATACCCTATTCTAAGAAGGCATTTTTATCGAAGTAAGAAAAAACCACTCCCTTATGGCTCTATCAAAGGAATAGAACATTTGGATAAAGTAATAGAAATTGATCAATCTGCTATAGGAAGAACTCCTCGTTCTAATCCTGCTACATATATTGGTGTTTTTACAGAAATCAGAAAATTATATTCTAATATTCCTGAATCAAAAATTAGAGGATATAAACCAGGACGTTTTTCTTTTAATGTAAAAGGAGGGCGTTGCGAAGTTTGTCAAGGAGGAGGAAAACGAGTTATTGAAATGAATTTCCTACCAGATGTTTATGTGGATTGTGAAACCTGCTTAGGAAAAAGATACAATAGAGAAACATTAGAAATTATGTATAAAGGAAAAAATATTTCTGATGTTTTAAATATGACCGTTGAAGAAGCCTGTACTTTTTTTGAAAATATTCCTTCAATTTATAGAAAAGTAAAGACACTAAGAGATGTAGGTTTAGGATATATTACTTTAGGACAATCTTCTGTTACTATTTCTGGTGGCGAAGCTCAAAGAGTTAAATTATCTCAAGAATTATCTAAAAGAGATACAGGAAAAACTATTTATATCTTAGATGAACCTACAACAGGACTTCATTTTGCAGATATTCAACAATTACTCAAAGTTCTCAATCAATTAGCAGATAAAGGAAATACGATTTTAATTATTGAACATAATATGGATGTTATTAAAGTAGCTGATCATGTTATAGATATTGGACTTGAAGGAGGAAAACGAGGAGGAACTATTCTAGTAGAAGGAACTCCTGAAAAAGTAGCAAAACATAAAAAAAGTTATACTGGACATTTTTTAAAAGAAGAATTAAAATAATATCTGCAAAGATGAAGGATATCAAATCGCATTTAGATATTATCATGATTTCTCCTAATAAATACGATATTTTAGAAGCAAGTTGGGCTATAGAAGAATATTTTGATGATTCAAGATATTCTCCTGAAGATTGCAGAAAAGCAAAAGAGTACTTCAAAACATTTGAAAAAAAATTAATCGCTGGTATGAAGAGCGATAATCCATATCGAAGTCAAACATGTGCTGCTTTTATGATATACATCTCTAATCCAAGTTCAAAAAGCATCAAAACACTAATTCATTTAACAATTGATTCATCTTATTGGACTCAAATAACGGCATATGATACACTTTGTACTATTGCAAAAAATTTAAAAGATGATTTAATTATTGACCAAGCTCTAGAAAAAAGAGTAGCTTTTCTAAAAAATGAAAATAAAATTGCATCTACTAAAAATGATATAAAAAAATTAGAAGAGCTAAAACAAAAAATCAGCCAAGAAAGAAAAGGGGGTTGGATGAATATTGATGATTATAATGATCCTATTCTAGAATATGTAAGCAATCCTAAAAATAAAATTCATACTATTTTTATTTATGGAAGTAGTTATCATGGAACTCTTACAAAAGAAAGTGATATTGATATTGCAATACATTTTTTTGAACCTATTAATGAAGAACAATGGAATCAATATCTTCCTCAACTTACAGAGCAATTTCAAAAAATATTTCCTTTTGAATTAGATATTCAACTTTTTAATAATGCCTCACAAAATCCTGCTGTTTATGAAGGTTTAAAAAAAGGTTGTAGGGCTTTTTCTCATTCAAAATTCATAGAACGACAATTTCATAAACTAGGAGAATTAGAAAAGATGTAAACAATAAAAAGATAAATATTAAAATAAACACATTACAATTTCTTACATTTGAGTTCCAAGCAAAATTTAAAATAATGAATAAATTATACTATTTAGTTTTCATATTAGGAATGATTATCCTTTTTGGTTCTTGTAGAGAAGACGAACCTCAAGATCCTATTGTCGAATATTGCCCTAGTGGTGATTTAAGAAGCCTTCATACTACTTTAGGAAACCCGAGTAATGCAGAAACGAGTGAAGCAATGCCCAACAATTATTTAATTGAAATGGATGAATATACAATTTCATATAATGAAAGTAGAGGTATTCCTAATTGGGTAGCTTGGCATTTGAGTAAAGAATGGATTGATGGCGATGGAAATAGACAAGACGATTTTAGAGCTAATCCTTTTTTGCCTGCAGGTTGGAATTCTCCTAATAGCGATAGTTATAGTGGTTCTGGTTTTGATCGAGGACATAATTGTCCTTCAGCAGATAGACTTTGTTCTGATAATTTTAATTCGGCTACTTTTTTTATGACGAATATGGTGCCTCAAGCTCCTAATAATAATCAAGAAGTATGGAAATATTGGGAATGTTATTTGAGAGAATTGGTCGATCAAGGGAATGAATTATATGTTTATATGGGTAATTATGGTGTTGGAGGAGATGGCTTTTTTGGCTATAGAGAAGTCATTACAGATGGTGATATCAATGTTACTGTTCCTGAATCTATTTGGAAAGTAGCCATCGCTATTCCTGAAAATGATGGTGATGATATTAATGCTATTACAACTCAAAGTACTGTTATTGCTATTGATATTCCTAACTCAGAAAATGTTTCTTTTTTCGATTGGGATGATGCTACTTTTATAACAACCGTAGATGAAATTGAATCAAGAATGGGAAATGGTTTTGATTTATTTTCTAATCTTCCTACTAATATTCAAAATACATTAGAAGCACAAACTCATGTAAGAGATCCTAGTTTTACACCTTGTTGGTAATTTCTTTGATCGATTACTAAAATCAAACTATAATTTAAAACCACCATATTACTACCTTTGTATGATATGGTTTTTAGTAGCGTCATATTCTTACTTTATTTTTTACCTGTTTTTTTAGGACTATATTACCTAGCAGATAAACAGTTTAAAAATATTATTATACTACTCGCGAGTATATTTTTTTATAGTTGGGGGGCTCCTAAATTTATCTTTATTTTATTAGGATCTACATTTATAGATTTTTTTTTAGTCCAATGGATGCACCAAAGCCAAGAAGCTAAAAAAAAACGATTTTTATTAATTATATCCATTGTTTTAAATGTAGGCTTATTAGCTTATTTTAAATATGCTAATTTTTTTATTGATAATATCAATCATTTTCTAACTACACTAGGCGTTCAAAATGTAACTTGGACAAAAGTAGCACTTCCTATAGGAATTTCTTTTTATACATTTCAAACACTTACCTATTCTATAGATATTTATAGAGGCTTACACAAACCGCTGGATAAGGTAACCGATTATATCCTTTACATCATTATGTTTCCTCAACTCATCGCAGGACCCATTGTACGTTTTACAGATATTGCAGATCAAATTACAGAAAGAAAACAAAGAATAGATGATATATTATTGGGTTTTTCTAGATTTTGTATTGGATTAGGAAAAAAAGTATTAATTGCTAATGTACTAGGAATTCAAGCTCAAGAAATAATGGGAGCCAATGATTTTTCTTCCTTGGATTCTACAACAGCATGGATTGGAATTTTGGCTTATACTTTTCAAATATATTTTGATTTTTCTGGCTATTCTGATATGGCAATTGGCTTAGGAAGAATGATGGGATTCAAATTCCCTGAAAATTTTGATAATCCTTATACTTCAAAAAGTATTACAGAATTTTGGCGGCGTTGGCATATCACATTAGGAACATGGATGAGAGATTACCTATATATTCCCCTTGGAGGAAATAAAGTATCTGTCAGAAGAATGTATTTTAATTTATGGTTTGTATTTTTAATTTCTGGGCTATGGCATGGTGCTAGTTGGAATTTTGTTATTTGGGGAGCATATCACGGACTATTCTTAATTATTGAAAGATTATTTTTAAAAGATATTTTAAATAAAATTGGACTAGGAATCAGTCTATTTTATTGTTTCTTTATTTCCGTTCTAGGATGGGTAATATTTAAAATTGAAAATATTGATTTAGCATTGATTTATTATAAAAAATTATTTTCTTTTCATTTTAAATCCATTGATTTTAGTGCAGAACCTCGTTTTTGGTTCATCATGCTTATCGCAATTTTTTGTTCCTTTTTTATTCTATTTCCTTTTGGAAAAAAAATACACGATGCTATTTTTATTCAAGAACACTCCTTAACAACAACTATAATATTATGGATGATTTCTATTATATTATTTATTTTAAGTGTAGGAGCATTATCAACAACAGGATTTAATCCATTTATATATTTTAGATTTTGACAGAACAAAAAACTCATATCATAAAAAAAATATTGCTAGGAATCACTTTAATTCTGTTGGCTCTTCCTTTGTCTCAACACATTTTATTTTTTCATAAAGAAAAACCGTTACATGGAGCAATAGAAACCGTAAAACCTGCTACTATGACCATGAAAAATTGGTTATCTGGAGAATATAGTGAACAAACAACAAAATATATTCAACATCATTTTGGATTTCATAATGATTGGTTACGTTTAGATAACCAATTAGCTTATTCTATTTTTGGAGAGGTAAGAGCAAGAAATGTTATTGTAGGAAAAAATGATTATCTCTATGAAAAAAATTATATAGATGCTTATACAGGTAAAGATTATATAGGTTCTCATATAATTTCTAAAAAAGTTGAGAATTTAAAAATTATTCAAGACTCACTTTTCACAAAAGGAAAACATTTATTAATTATTTTAGCCGCAGGGAAAGCATCATTTTATCCCGAATATATTCCTAATAAAATGATGCTTCAAACAGATTCTACAAATTATAAATTATTCGCTTCTGAATTAAAAAAACAAGGTGTTCATCATATTGATTTTAATGCTTGGTTTATGGCCAATAAAGGAAAAAAAGAATATCCTTTATATCCAAAAACAGGAATTCATTGGAGCAGATATGGTATGTTACTTGCCGCCGATTCGATTATCAATCATATTGAAAATTTTAGAGATTGGGATATTCCAGAATTATATTGGGATAATGTTGATTTTGTAGATGAGCGTAGAGAAATTGATGATGATATAGAAAAAGGAATGAATTTAATGACTTCTTTTTCTAATTTTAAAATGGCATATCCGCATTATCAATATCAGATGGAAAATAAAGATAGACCTAAAGTCATAACTATTTCTGACAGCTTTTTTTGGGATATGTATAGTTCTGGGATTGCTTGGAATGTTTATGATAATGGTCCTTTTTGGTATTATTTTGATAAAGTATATCCTGAATCTATGGAATCTCCACTACAAGTAAAAGATTTAGATTTGAGCACAAGTATAAAAGAATCTGACCTTATTGTGATGATGGCAACAGAAGGGAATTTAGCCTATTTTCCTTGGAATGCAGAAACCAAATTGAAAGAAGTTTTACAGGGAGATTATTCTTTTGAAAAAGAACAAAAAGAACAAAAAATTCAAGAAATGATTTTCAATATAAAAAATGATGAAAAATGGTTTCAGCATATAAAAGATAAAGCTCAACAATTCAATATGCCCTTAGATACAATTTTAAGAAAAGATGCACTACAAATGCTTGAAAAAAAAGAGTAGGACTACTCAAAATAGAATAGCCCTACATTAAACCAAACCTTACCTAAAGTTCTTTTATTTCTTAGCAGATGTAGTTTTTTTAGCAACTGCTTTTTTTACTACATTCTTCACAGATTTTACAGTTTCTTCTGTCTCTAATTGTGCTTCAAGTTCCTTGATTCTAGCTTTTAAAGAAGAAAAATCCGTTCGACTAGGTATATTAACAGTATGAACAATCTTATTAATGATATTATTGATTCGTCCTTCAAAAGTCTCTTTTTTAGATTCTAAATCGGACATTAAATCATCTACTATTTTTTTGCCCTCTTGCTCAGAAAGTTTTCCATCATCTACTAATTTTGTAACGGTATCTTGTACCTTCTCAGTAGCAACAGAAATCATTCCTACACTTGTATAAAGAGCTTTTTTCAACATCTTTTCCATGATAGAAATTTTATGAATTAAAAGAATTATTTTTTAATTGAATCTTTAACTTCAGCAACTGTTTCTTTCACCTCTTTCACAACTTTTTTAGCTGTTTTTCTCACAGTCTTCTTTTTAGCTGTTAATTTTTCTTCTAATTCTGCAATTTTTGCATTTAATTTTTCCGCTTCTGTACGGTTAGGAAAATCAAATTGACCTAAAACAGTATCAATGATTTTTTTAAATTGTGTGCTTACACTTTCAGAACGTGTTTTTACGTCTTCAACCATGTCTTCAACAATTTTCTTTCCTTCAACTTCTGCTTCTTCACTTTTTTGTGATAATCCTTCAATAGATTTTTTTACACGACCTGTTGTAGTTGAAACAACTCCAACTCCTGTGTATAATACCTTTTTAAACAATTCGGTAGTAGCCATTATTACAATTTTATATAATTAAAAAATACAAATTTATTTCTTTTCTTTCTTTGCTAATTTTGCTTCTAACTCAGCAATTCTAGCATTCAAATTTTCAATTTCATCTCTAGTAGGAAAATCTAATGAATCCTTTGCCTTTTCAACCATCCCCTTTACTTTTTCTTGGTATTTATCTTTCTTTTCTGAAGCTTCTGTAATAAAATTATCTATAATCTTTTTTCCTTCTTCTTTAGAAATTCCTCCTTTTTCAATCCACTCATCAACAGATTTTTGAACTGTTTCTGCTGTTGTTGAAACTATTCCAACTCCAGTAAATAAGAATTTTTTGAATAAATCTTCCATAATGAAATTATTAACTATGATTGTTTTGATACTGCAAATTTGAG
>JAHDII010000164.1 GCA_020630895.1 Saprospiraceae bacterium | reverse complement strand
AAGAGTTACTTATGAATGTAATTCTTCTCCAGGATGCGGAGATGTAATGACTTTATATTTCTTTAATTTTGATCCTAATATTGTTATTCAAGATGCTTTTGTTTGTAGTCTAGATGGCAACCCAGTTGTTCCTCCTCCTAATCCATTTGGAGGACTTTTCTCTAATCTTGGATGTGATGGCGGAAGTACAACAGGTGCATATATTAGAGTTGTCAATTCTCCTTCTTTAACAGAAGGAGACATCTATAGAGTTACCAATGGAACTGGATACCAATTATTGCCTCCTTTAGATATTGGAGTACATGAATTTGAATATACTGTTTATACTTTTCATAGGTATTATAAAATAGGAGATTTTACTTTTTCTGAAGAAGGTACTGAATATTGTGACAGAACAGAACCCTTTACCATTACTGTTGGAGGAGATCCTAATAATGCCAATGCAGGAACGGATGCTATACTTCCTTGTAATCAAACATCAACTACTTTATCAGGAAATGATCCTAATTTACCCACAATAACTAATTCTACAGTTTTATGGTCTTTAGAATCTGGACCTAATGTACCTCTTATGTCTGATTCTACACAAATGAATCTATTAGTTTCAGGAATGATTCCTGGTATTTATACATTTAAATATAGTGTAGGAAATACATCTTGTGGTTTTTTTGAAGATGATGTCAAAATTTATGTATCAAATTCTCCTCCTGTTCCTAATGCAGGTCCAGATGATAATATTTGTTATGGGGAAAGATACCAATTGAATGCAATTCCCCCAACAGATGCTTTAGGAACTTGGACTGTTACTCCTAATATAGGGATTAGTATTTCTGATATTAATGATCCAAATGCTATAGTAGAAGGAATGACAGCCAATACTACTTATACTTTTACTTGGACAACAACAAATGGCTGTGGTACTACACAAGATGATGTTATAATTGGTACATCTAATACACAAGGAGATTTTGCCGATGCAGGAAGCGATATATGTACTAATAATAATCCTTCTATTTTTAATCTTTCTGCCAATACTCCTACAGCTCCTGGTGCTACAGCAACTTGGAATATTATAAGTACTTCAGGTAGTGGTTTTTCCATATCAGATCCTACAGATCCTAATGCTACGGTAAGTACTACTAATGGAAGTAATATTGTTTTAGAATGGATGGTTACAGTTCCTGGTTGTGGAATTTATAGAGACACCATAATTTTATCTCGATATGTTAATTATGGATTTGAGACATTTCAATCTTTTTGTGATGGTATAGGAGTTTATTCTCTTGAATATCCTAACTATTTTTATAGTCATTTTGAATGGGATAATGAATATGATGGACCTGCTGGAGTTCAATTTTTATCGGATTTACAACAAAACCCAATAGATATTGTAGTACCACATGAAGGAGAATATACCTTTTACATTAAGGAAGGTGCGGCAGATTGTGCTCCTAGAATTCCTTTACATTTATATGTAGATCAATCTAATGCTCCTTCTGATCCTGGTCCTGATGTCATTTTATGTGATCAGTATAATTATCAAATGCAAGCTTCTTCTTCTCCCTATACAGGAACTTGGTTTAACTATTATGAACCTCCTGAAGTAGGATTTCAAGCAACAGGATATTCGTTTAGTGATGTTACAGATCCTAATGCAACAGTTACTTTTACTCATGCAGGAGAATATGCATTCTTTTGGGCATCATATCCAGATCATTTATTAAATTCTGATTGTATTACTCAAGATACTGTAAGAATCACTATTATTCCTAATGCTGATGCAGGAGATGATCTCAATATTTGCGATTATGGTCCTATCAGATTAGTTGGCAATAATCCCACTACTTTTGCTTCAAGTAGTTGGGCTTTTATTAGTGGTCCAACGACTCCTATATTAGTTTCTTCAAACGAAAGAGCGGTATTATATGAAGGACTTACTGTTCCTGGAACATATATCTTTGAATATACTATTACTGGCCCTGATTGTGGTACAAGTACAGATCAAGTGAGTGTCATTATTAATGCCCCACAACCTGATTTAGGAGCAAATATCATTGCTTGTTCTGATACGGTTAGCCTTAATGGAGATGTCCTTCTTCCAGGGGAGACTGCCTTATGGGAATTAATTGATGGCAGTGGTTCTTTTATTGGTGATCCCACTTCTCAAAATATACAATTTGGTCCTTTAATTCAAGGAGATACGCTTACTTTCTATTATACAGTAACAAATGCTGCGGGTTGCTCAGGAAGAGATACGTTACAGGTTTTTGTAGAATATTTTAATCAAATAACAGCTATTCCTAAAACTCCATCTACTTGTAATGGAACTGATGGAAATATTAGTTTCTATAATTTAGAATCTAATACGAATTATAATATTTATTATTTATATAATAATGTTCAACAAGGACCTATTTCTTTTACAAGTGATAATTCTGGAAGTTATACACTAACATCACTCCCTTCTGGATTATATGAAGATATCATTATTGAAAATTCTTCCAACTGTACTTCAGAAAGTATAGAAAGTATGGGCTTAGGAGGACCTTGTTCTCAAAATATAGGAAATCAAGTATGGATTGATACTAATGTTAATGGAATACAAGATCCTTCTGAAATAGGAATTAATGATGTTATTGTATATTTATATGATGATCAAAATATGGATGGAATTCCAGATGGTCCTGCTATTGCTATTGATACTACAATTGATAATGGTTTTTATCTTTTTGAAGATATATTAAGTGGCAGTTATATTTTAGAATTTGATCTAACAGATTTAACAAGAATTTATTATTTTACTCCTATAACTGACGGGGGAAGTGATGATGAAGCAGATAGTGATGTGTTTACTAACGGATTTACTTCTTCATTTTTTATTGATGGAGGAATTGATGATCTTAGTTTTGATGCAGGTGTAGTAGCACCCAGTATTGAAGGATATGCATGGTATGATATTGATGAAGATGGATTAAGAGATCCTGAAGATGAATTATTGGAGGGCGTTCAGGTTTATTTATATGATTCTGGAAATAATTTAATTAAAGAAACTACAACAGATATAAATGGTTTATACACATTTTATAATATTCCTAGTGGAGATTATTACATAGCATTTGATGAGAATTCTAACAATGCTGGATATGGCTTTTCTACTGGTACTCATCAAAATGTTACAGGAAATCCTAATATTGATGATATTGGAGATAGTGACATAGATTCAAATACCAGAACTACTGATATTTTTCGATTAGAAATAGATGAACACCTTAGAAATATTGATGCAGGTTTTTCATTGAGTAGTTTACCTGTTGAATTAGAAAGCTTTAATGGACGTGCTAATAATTGTTCTGTTTTATTGGAATGGGTAACCACAAGTGAAGAAAATAATAGTCATTTTATTGTTGAACACAGTGTTGATGGAATTCGTTTTTCTGCTATTGCATATATTGAAGGAAATGGGAATAGTTCTGAAATATCTCATTATGAATTTTTACATACTGAATTATTCCAAAATCAAAATATTTATCGTTTAAAACAAATAGACTATGATAATAGTTTTGAATATTCAGAAAATATAACTGTAACTTTAGATTGTTTTGAAGAAATTAGTAAAGAATTAATTGTATATCCTAACCCTAGTATTACTGGACAATTTCAATTGAAATATTATAGTGAAATGGCTACTTCATTAGATCTGCAAATCTATAATAAGATGGGACAAATTATAGTAGAAAAACAAATAGAAGCCCTTGAAGGACATAATTTTAATTCTATAAATTTATCTTATCTTCCTTCTGGAGTTTATCATCTTATTCTAATTCATCCAAATAAAGTTTTAGAAATTATTAATATTGTAAAAACAGAATAAAAAAACTAGAGTTAATTCTAATTGCATTTTATACAATTAGAATTAACTCTAAAATTATTAAAATAAGATTTCGAAAAAAGAAAAAAGGAAATAACTCCCTACTTCATTTTTAAGCATTCTCTTGAATATTTTTTAAATTATTACCTTTGCTGAATTAATTACTAAATTTAAATTAATGTATACAAAGAGAAAATTTCCTTTACGGGGTATGGTAAAATGGACAAGAAGAGATATTTATATCTTTATTATAATTGGTGCCATTCCTGTTTTTATGTATAAAGGTTTAGGTTTTTATTGGTTACACCTTCCATGGTTACCTATTGGTGTAGTAGGTACAGCTGTTGCCTTTATAGTAAGTTTTAAAAACAATGCTTCTTATGACAGATTATGGGAAGCTAGAAAAATTTATGGTGGAATTGTTAATAGTTCTCGTTCTTTTACCTTAATGATAAATAATTTCATTACCAATAAACATGCAAAAAATCCATTAAGCGAAGGAGAATTATTTAAGATTAGGAAAGAAATGGTATTGAGACATGTAGCTTGGATGACAAGCCTTAGACATGCACTGAGACAACACAAACCTTGGGAAGTAAGTAAGATGCATAAGTCCGATAAAGAATATATGTCGAAAATTGAAGTAAAAGAGTGGAAGTATTCTTTAGAACAAGAACTTGAGGGTTATGTTTCTGAATCTGAAAAAAAAGAAATTTTAAGTAAAAAAAATAAACAAACTGCTTGTTTAAATTTGCAATCTAGGCATTTAGAAAAACTTAGACATGATGGCTTAATTGAAGATTTCCGTCATATGGAAATGCAAAATATGCTAACAGAGTTTTTTACTTTGCAAGGTAAAGTTGAACGAATTAAAAACTTTCCTTACCCTAGACAATTTGCAACTTTAAATTATCTTTTTGTTTGGATATTTATTATACTACTTCCTTTAGGGATGATGCATGAATTTGAGGAAATAGGTAAAACTGTAGTACATGCTATTCAAGAACACATGAAGGTACATACAAGTCCTATACATGATGTTGTAGAATTTGTTGGAAATTATTTTATTTGGTTTACAGTACCTTTTACCGTTATTGTTTCTTGGATTTTCCATACGATGGAACGTATTGGTGAAACAACCGAAAATCCATTTGAAGGAAATGCTAATGATATTCCAATAACTACAATGTCAAGAGGTATTGAAATTGATATTCGACAAATGATTAATGACGATCCTGATCTTATTCCTGCTCCAATTGAATCTCAATTTGATATACAAATGTAATCATATTCAAATTTTATAAGATTTATTCCAATTTTAAAAATTGGAATAAATCTTATTTTAATATTTTCATTTGCTTTCAATTTTATGTAATTTCAATTGAATCATTAAAAATGTTTTGTCTCATAAAAAATCAAGATAATAAAAGATGAAAATAAGTGCGTTTACGATGGTTCGGAATGCAGAGAAATATTATTTTCCTATTAAAGAATCTATTTTATCTGTATTGCCTTTAGTAGATGAATATATTGTAGCACTTGGAATATCTGATGAGAATGATCACACTAGAGAATTAATTCAATCTATTGATTCTAAAAAAATAAAAATCTTTGATCGAGTTTGGTCTGAAGAAAAATTTATTGATGGAAAAATTTTTGCTGATGAAACTAATTTTGCTTTGTCAAAATGTTCTGGTGACTGGTGCATTTATTTACAAGCAGATGAAGTGATTCATGAAAAAGATTTTCATCACATTAGTCAATGTTGTCAAACTTATATTGATCAAAAAAATGTAGATGGTTTTTTATTCAATTACCATCATTTTTGGGCTGATTACGATCATTATTTACCGGTACATGGATGGTATAAAAATGATATTAGAATGATTCGAAATCATTCCAATATTTATTCTTATAAAGATGCTCAATCTTTTCGTAAAAATGATAATGAAAAATTAAATGTTATTCCTATTCCTGCATATATTTATCATTATGGTTGGGTAAGACCTCCCTCCTTAATGCAATCCAAAAAAAAGGAGCAAGATAGTATGCACCACGGAAAAGAAAATACTGTAAAAGAATATAAAAATAAAGCTAACTATTTTAATTATGGTGCTTTAGGAAATATTCCTATTTTTAAAGGAACACATCCTTTAGTTATGAAGGAATTTATGGAACAAATGAACTGGAAAGAACAATTAAATTATGGGAAAAAAAATGTGCTCAATAGAAAAAAAATGAAGCATGAAAAATTAAAATATAAAATTATTACTTTTTTAGAAAATACATTTAATGGAGGTAAAGATTTTTTTGGTTATTCCAATTGGAAGATTATTAAACCTGAGTAGCCAACAGTTTATAGTCCACAGACTTTAATTATATAATACATTCATTCTTCACAAAAAGTGAAGAATGAATGTATTGATTATTTATCAAAATTATTTCGTTAAAACTATTTTTTTAGTCACAATATTTTTTCCAGACTTAATGCTTACAAAATATATTCCAGCGGCATAATTAGACAAATTTAATTGTTCTTGATAATTATTATCTGAATAATTATTTTGAATGATTGCTTGTCCTAAATTATTGTATAAAACAATTTCAAAATCTGTTTTTTCTTCAAATTGAATATTCAAATTAAAAATATCTTTTGAAGGATTAGGAGCAATTTCAAACTGTTCTAAACTTTTAATATTATCATTAGACACTGGAGTAGCAGAACCTACAATATTAATATTATCTAAAAATAAATTATTTCCATTACCTGATTTATTAATAAATGCAATTTGAATAAAATCTTCTCCATTGGTATTAATTCCTACAGTTTTATTTACCCAATCAGTAGAAGCGTTGGGAGAATAAAATGATGAAGTACTAGCAGCTGTTGCCATTGTATTTTCTCCATCAGCCGATGCTCGTTGCCAATTATCTGAGCAACCTAAAGCATACATAATAATTAAAGAATCTCCACGAATAGCACCTCCTTCAAAATAAGTATAAGCCAAATCATAAGATACATGAACAGAAGCAAAAGTACTTGTATTCATGATAGGCATTCTTAGCCAATCTTCCGTTCCACTTACTTCAGAATCATCATAATTATTATAATAAAAACTATATATACCGTTACCATAAGCAGAAACACCTGGTCTTCTATCCCATGCAAAACCATCTCCATCAGGATCAATGATTTCAATATCTTGAGCAGGGAAAGGTTGACTAAAATCTTCAACATCTTCTGCAAAAGGAAGAGGTTTTCCAGCAATACTTACCAAGTTAACCATTTTAGAATCATTCCCTGTATTTTCATCAGTTGCATTATTAGGGTTTGAAGTAGAAACTGTAAGTGTAAAATCT
>JAHDII010000163.1 GCA_020630895.1 Saprospiraceae bacterium | reverse complement strand
CATTCCATTTTAATTGGTGAAAATGTATAAAACTAGAATTATCTTTTTGTTGTAATAATTCATAATAATTTAATTGTTCTGCCTGTTCTATACTAATAGGAAATGCTTCAATTGTTGTGTAGTGAATAATAGATTTATTTTTTTGAGATTCTAATAATGTCATGTAAGAATTTAAACCTGTTCCCCAGCCAATTTCAAGAATAGAAATTTCGTTTTGCTTATTTATTTTTTGATATAAACCCGCTTCTATAAAAACATGTTGCGTTTCTTGAATGGCTCCATGAATAGAATGATAGGCAACACCATATTTTTGGGATTGTAAAGAATGACTTCCATCACTAGTGGTTATAATTTCATTTTGCACGAATAGAATCATTTTTGTTGAATGCAAATATATATCATTGATTAAATTTAATTACCTTTATAATGAATATTATTTTTAATTAAAATATTGCTATGAACAACAATTGGAAAGAATATATTGAAATGGCACAGTCAGGAAAGAAGTGGTTGGAGATCAATAAAAAAGCAAAAGCAGATGGAATCGAGGGAAAAGAATTGACTGAATTAATGAGTATGGTAGATCATGTTATAGAAAATTATCAAGAAAATAAATCGGCTCCTATTGTTGGAATTACATTAATGGTAATTGGTGTGAGCTTAATTGTAGTAGGAGGAATATTAACTTCATTTGGAGTATCAGAAACAAGAAGGATTTATTCTTTTAATTTTATATTAATAGGAATTGGAGTATTTTTTATGTTAAGTGGTATTGCTAATTTAATTAAAAAAAGATAAGAACTAATTAAAATCCAATATGAATTTTAATTTTTTAGGAAAAGAATTTAATATTTTTCAATTATTATTGTTATCAATAATTGGAATTTATTGTATTGGATTATTGATTCATGTTATGGAAGTAGATGCTGCACAATATGCTTCTATTTCATTACAGATGTTAGAAGAAAATAGTTTTTTACAAATTAAACATCGTCATTTTGATTATTTAGATAAACCTCCTTTATTATTTTGGTTGTCTGCTTTATCTATGGGTATTTTTGGTGTTTCTGATTTTGCATATAAATTACCTTCTGTTCTTGCATTATTATTATCATTATTTTCTATTTATAAATTCAGTCGTTTATTTTATGATAAAAAAACCAGTGAATATGCGGTTTTAATTTTAGGAACTTGTCAAGCATTTTTTATTATTTCTCATGATTGTAGAACAGACAATTTGCTCATTGGTTTTTCTTGTTTGGCGATATGGAAATTAATTTCTTATCTTTTATATAAAAAAAATATTGATTTAATTATTGGTTTTGTAGCCATTGGTTTTGCGATGTTAGCAAAAGGTCCTTTGGGTATTGTTTTTCCATTATTTGCTGTGGGATCATATATTTTAGGAACGCGAAATATAAAATTGTTTTTTGATTGGAAATGGCTCATAGGAATTCCAATAATTGCTCTTCTTTTATTTCCTATGTGTGTAGGATTATATCAGCAACATGGTACGGACGGATTGAAATTTTATTTTTGGACTCAAAGTTTTGGTAGAATAACAGGAGATAGTGAATGGACAAATGATTTAGGATATTTTTATTTTGTTCATACTTTTATGTGGTCTTTTCTTCCTTGGATTATTTTATTTATTATTGCTTTTATTCATCAAATAAAAAATATTAAAAATTTAAAAGAATATGCAAGTTTAGGAGGTTTTGTATTCACATTTATTGCCTTGTCTTTTTCTCGATTCAAATTATCTCATTACATTTATATTGTTGCTCCTTTTGCAGCTATTATGACCGCTCATTATATTCGAAATTTTATTGAAGAAAAAAAACATGAAACATTATTTTTAAATATTCAAAAAATAATATCTATTATATTAGTTCTAGGAATTGCTTTAATTACAGTTTTTGTATTTTTTGAATTTAATTTCATTACTATTTTATTATTATTGTTTATGGGGATATTATTTTTTATGATTCAAAATAATAAGATTGTAAAAAATAATATGGTATATTATTCTGTTATTGCTATGATTTTTGCTAATGGAATATTAAATACATTTTTTTATCCTCAATTATTAAAATATCAAGCTCATTCAGAGGTTACTTTTTATATTCAAGAAAAAAATATTCCAGTAGAACAATTGATTGCTTTTAGAACTTATGGACATTCGTTATCTTTTTATTTGAATACTATTGTTGATTATAAAGCATCTAGTTTAGAAATTAAGGATAAGTTACAACAACAAAATGAATTATGGCTTTATACGAATGAAGAAGGTCTTCAAGATTTGAATTTACATCATGTTTCTTACACTATAGAAAAAGAATTAGAACATCATGACGTGACATATATGAGCCTAGATTTTTTAAATCCTAAAACAAGAAAAAATATATTAAAAAAAGTATATTTAATTCATTTAAAAAAAGAAATTTAAACCTCTTCCCAAATGCTTTCTCCTTCTGTATTAATATACAGCCATTTATCATTAATTGATGCCCAAGCTAAACCATTTTTAAAAGGCATCACTTCGTCAAATTCAGGAGGGATTATAAATTCTCCTTCTTCATTAATGAAACCCCATTTGTCATCTTCAAGAACTTGAGCTAATCCTTCAGAAAAAGTACCAGCATCTGTATAAATAGGAGGGATAAGAACTTGAGCATTTTGATCAATAAATCCAAATTTAGATTGATATTCTACTAAAGCTTTTCCTTCATTAAAATCGCCAATAAAATCTAATTTAGGGTTCAATAAAACATCCCCAAAATGGTTGATAACACCATATTTTTCATCAGTGGTATAAATAGCAAGACCTTCATAAAAACGACCTTCAGAATGTCCTTCAATAAAATCAAATTGAGGAGAAAGAATAAGAGCACCTTCGCTGTCTAATAATCCCCATTTTTCGTTTTCAATAATTACGGCAACATCTTTTTGGTAGGGTAGTGCCATTTCAAAAGAAGGAGGGATAGCAAAATTTCCTTCTGTGTCTATATAGCCCCATTTTTTATTTCCATTCGTGGCTGGAGCTAATCCTTCTTTAAAAATATTGACATTAGAAAATTTAGGAGGAATAATAAATTTTCCCTTAGGGTTGATATATCCATATTTTCCATTATTTAAAACGGGGGCAATTCCTTCACTAAAATCATCTACATAATCGAAAATAGGATCAATAACTAAATTTCCTCTAGTATTAATAAATCCCCATTTTTTTACCAATTGTACACGTGCTAATTCTTCTTCAAAATATCCAATATAATTAAAGACGTGTTTTAAAAGAGGTCGCCCTAAAAAATCTAAATGTATAGGTTTATTATTCAATAAAATTCTAGAAAATCCATTATAAAAATCTTCTGCTTCATAATATTGAGGCTCGATAATAACATCTCCATGGATGCTAATAAATCCATATTTTCCCTGTTCTCTTATTCTAAATAATGGATGATGACGCATGTTAAAAAATAATTATTGATTGACCAAATTTTTAAATTCTTGCATGATGTCTCTATTTTCATCATCGGAAAGATATGCGAATTTACCATTTTTATCTATAATAAAATAGGCAGGGATAGAATATAATGCATATAATTTTTTTACTGTTTCCAAATTAGTACTCATTACATTCGTTCCATAAATGTTATATTCGGATAAAGCCTTTTTCCAAAGGCTATCTTCTTTGTCTAAATTTACATTTAATAAAACAATTCCTATTTTTTCTAAATCTTTTCTTAATTCTACAGATTTTTGAAATCCATCAATACAAGGTTTGCACCAATGAGCCCAAAAACTGATATATACAACTTTTCCTTTATATTTTGATAAATGAAATGTTTTTCCTTCTTCGGTTGATACTTCAAAATCTGGTGCAATAGCATCTGGTAAATCTATTAAAAGATCAGAATACATTTCATTTATTTTTTCAGTATATTTAGGAACGGTACATTCTTTTTTAAAATGACTCAATTTATTTTTCGCCAATTCAATATTATCATTATATAAATAATTATTTTCTAGCAAAGAAGTTAATGCAAAATATTTAGATGTACCTGGAATATTAAAATTAATTAAATCATAATATTCTGTTCCTATATCTGGATGAGAAGTATGACTCATCATATATAATAAATGTGCATAGCCCATTAAATAATTTTGATATGAAGGATGTTTTAATGCTTCATCAGAAAAATATTTTTCTTCTTGGGTAATATTATTTTTCTCAACTATCCAATCTATATTATTTTTAATTTTTTGCTGATTGATAATTAAATAAGATATTTTTTGAGATTCAAAATTATATTTTAAATCTTCCAATAAAAAATGGACAACTTCTTCATCAATAACAGCGATATGTTGCCAATGTTCAATAATTTTATTTAAGCTATCTTTTTGTTCATTTATCCAAGGAAAATAATTTTCTACAGAACTATTTTTTGCTTTATTAAAAATATGGTGATTGATTACAAAAGGTAAATGTGCTTCTTCATATAAATAATCTTCTCCACCTGAAAATTCAGCAAAATAATCTGCTAATAATTGATTATTTTCTGCTCCCAATTCTTTAATATTATAAGATAATGATGAAGCTATTGAAAGAGAAGAAAAATATACCGTTAGCATATCTCCAGGGCGAAGAAACATTTTAAATGTTTGTTCATTATGTTGAATATCTACAAAAGTGTTTTTCTCTAATTCTAGAGCTGTACTTACTTCGTTTTTGTCATCTAATTTTACAATATAAAGATCGTATCCTTCTTCTGTAAGAACCCTCATCTCAATTTCTTTTGCTTGAGGATTTTCTACTTGAAAAGAAATAAATGTAGTTTCTGCTTTTAAAAATGTTGATATAATTAAACAATGAATAAGCAATAAAAATGTTTTCATAGTATTTAAAATGTTTTATTTGAATTTGTATAAAAATCCTATCATGGTATTAAATCCAAAATTAGGATATCCATTCCATCGTTGATATTTTTGATTTGTAATATTATTCAAATTTAAAAATAAATTAAATTTATTATTTATTTTATAAGCTGTAAATAAATTTAAATCTGCAAATCCAGCGATAGTTTCATCTGTATTTGTATCACTTAAATAATTAATTTTGCTACCTGTAAATATAGATGTTCCAACAGTTAATTTATTATTTAATAAACCGGAATAGGCTAATTTTATATTCATATTTAAATTCGGATCATCATGATATCTAGCAGATAAAGAATCTGTTTGTCCTTGCTGATAAATAAAATTAAAATCTAAATTTAAATGTTCAATAATTTCTGTATTAATCAATATATCTGTTGTTAAATAATTAACATTGTCGTAAACTACAGAAAAACGTTTGCTATCATTAGCCCAATCATTAATATAGAAAGGTTGGTTTTCAATCATTTTATATCCACTTTCTATACTGACTTTTATTTTGCTAAAATCAAAAATTAAACCTCCATGTGGATAATTAATTTTTGATTGTTCTAAACTAGGATTAGAAATAACAAAATAATTTTTTTCACTCAAAGAACGGAAGGAATTTTGTTCTGCATATCCTAACCATCCTAAATAAAAAGACACATTATTTTTATAAATATTAAATAATACTTCTGCATCAGGAAAAATATTAAATCCTTCTTCTAATAATGCTGCATTAACACCTGCTTTTATTTTAAAAATATTGTGAGTATAAGTAAATGAAGGAATGAATTGAAATAGATTGGCCTTATATTCATTATTATTAGAAAAAATAGTATAAGTATCTTTTATTTTAAAATCTAAAATGTGTTTTTTATTAAAATATTTTGCTAGATAAATCTCTCCTCCAAAAGCATTTTCTTTAGCATTATAATTATCAGAAATATTATAAATATCTCCTTCGATTTTATAATGAATATCTCCTTGGTTTAAAGCACTATTTTTAAAAAATAGATTGGCATCAATTGTAGAAAAATGTTGTTGTACTTCATTACTTTCAAAAGTAAATAGATCATGATCATATCCATAAAAAAATCTATTATTATATTGATAACCTAAATCAGTTCCTAAAGAAAAACCTTGATTAAAAAAATATTCTCCATTTATATTTACTTTGGCATTATTAAATTTTTGATTATCTAATTGTTTGTCATTAAATGCCGCGTGATATAAACCTTTTCCTCCAATTAATAATTTATTTTTGAATTGTTGATAGCCCACTTCTAACAAGGGAGATAAAGGATAACCTATTCCTACTTTAGCAAAACCATTATAATATGCAGGTAGTGCTTTAGGAAGTAAAGGAATAGGTTTTATTTGAGGAGCTTCATACGTAAGATCTAATAATTTAGGATCAACGATATATGTTTGAACCTTTCTTAAAGTATCTAATGCAGGTAAAGAAGGATAAATATCTATTTTTGTTGCTTCTTCTAATTGTGCATCAAAATCTTTTATAATTTGTAATTCATCAGAAGGTAATGTAAGACTATCTTGTTGAGTATATATATTATTCAAAAAGAATAAAGACGATATTATTGTAATTATTATTATTTTAATTTTCATAATAGAAAAATATTTTTTGTTGAAAAGATTTATTCGTTATCTGCTGGAATAATTCTAGATTCCTCATCTTCTAAAGCTTCAATAATTTTTAATTTTTCTTGAGCTTCTTCTAGGATACCTAAATTATTTCTGTCTTCATAACTTTCAATTAATGTTTCTAGTGCAGCACGAGCATTGAATAAATCTCCTTGTTCAAAAGCAATATCAGATAAAAGAATTAATCCTTTGGCTACCCATGTTTCATAATTTTTACTAGCTTTTAAATGTGCCATGCACAATTCTCTAGCAATAGTTAAATCTCTTTGTAAATAATAAATATATGAAATTTGATACCTTGATTCAGCTCCTTGTACATTACTTTCTTTTGCTGAAATTCTGAAATGATTTAGAGCCAAATTATATTCATCTTTTTCTAATGCCATTTTTGCTTTGAAAAAATGGGCGGTTGCTTTTTGTGATTTTGTAGCTTTTGCACTACCAATAATATAATCGGCAGAATCATAAACACCTTCAGTAAATCCAGTTCTAAAAGCACTTCTTAAAGCTCCTAAATAAGCATCGAATTTTTTATTTTCATCTGTTGCAATTTTAGCTAATGCAGCATAAAAATTATATGCTTTTTGAAATTCTTTAGAATAATTATAAGTAATAATTGCAGCTTTAGTTAATGATTTTTCATACCAATTACTATTTCCTTTTGAAATAACAACTTCATAATCTTTTAATGCATTAGTATAATCTTTTTTT
>JAHDII010000162.1 GCA_020630895.1 Saprospiraceae bacterium | reverse complement strand
AAATTCCTATTAAATATATTGGTATTGGAGAAGCGATTCATCAATTACAAGTATTCAATAAAAGGGCTTTTGTTGATTCACTCTTTAAGGGAGCAGAACAGTTTTCTGAATAATTATTTATTTTCTGCTTTTGAATGTTATAATCCTTTCTTAAAAGATTATATTAATAGAGGGATTCCTTTTCAAAGGAATCCCTCTATTAATATAAAATTAGATATTGGGTTGAATATTAATTTTTAGCTCTAATTTTTGTCGATTCTCCAATACCACATCCTACAGTATAATATTGACCTTCTTTTTTCCCTTTTAAGAAAACCATTTCTCCTGTTGGATATTGATTTGAATAATTATTAATATTTTTTTGAGCACTTGATTGTACTTGACTATTAGAAGAAACCGCTTTTGCTTTAGACCATTTATCAATAGCTGCTAAAATCCCCATTCTTTGTTCAAAAGGATCTTTACTACATCTACTTGCTAATCTTGCATATAAATCACCTAAGAAAAGGTATGCTTTTCCAAAAGAACTATCTAAAGATGTTGATCTTTGAGCATGTTTTTTAGCTTTAGAATATTCTTTTTTATCTCTATATGTAACTGCTAAATAATAATGATACTCTGCTTTTTCAGCATCATCTGTTGCTTGTTCTATTGCTTCATTATATTTAGAAATTGCAGTAGCATAATCTCCAGATTTGTATGCTTTTTGAGCCATTACCGCAGGATTATTAGCTTCCCATGCTGCTTTTTTCTCTGCTAATTCTTTCTTTTTTTCTTCTCTTTCAAGAGCTCTATCTTTTTGGATTTTTGCATAAATTTCATTCATTAAAGGTTCAGCAGAAGTACAACCTTTTACTTTTAATGCTTCATAAACTCTGGTATAAGTTGCTTTATCATTTGGATTGGCATCATATTCAGGTTTAATTTTTTCTAAGTGGTAAGCACATCCAAATAATTGATCTGCAACAGCATCAAATCTTTGATTGGCTAAATCTTTTTGTTGTTGATAATAAGGACTGTATTTATCTTTTTTTGCAATTTGAAAATCGCAAACTTCATTAATGTTTTTATGAATTTCACGAGCTTCTTCTGCTTCTATTCTTTTATCTGTAAAAAAAGTACAAGCAATATCTGCATAAGGATAAATTACACTATATCCTAGATTATTACCATTTAGTTTTGCAGCTTCTTTTACAGCATCAAAAATAACATCTCTTTGATAATTAAAAGTATAGTATAATTCATATACTTTATTTTCTAATAAATAGCCTTTTTTATCTTTTCCTTTTCTATCCTTAGGAAAACAATCATATTCTTTATCATATAAATCTAAAAAAGATTGAGTTAATTCAGTACGTTTAGTAGCGTCTGTTTCAGCTTTAAATAAATTGCTTAGGATAATACGACCATCGCTATAATGAGCGGCTACTTTACCATTGGCTGCGGGAGCAGCTTTGAATACTTTTGCCCAATATTCATAAGCTTTAGCATAATCTTTTTTAGTAATTTCTCCTTGGTAGAATTGATGTAAGTTTTCCAATTCTTCTTGATTAGACGCAGCGTTCCATGTTTCACATTGAGCAGAAATAGAATTATCTATAAAAAATAAAAACGAGATTGAAAGTAATAAAGTGTAAACTGTTTTCAGCTTCATAATTAATTGTATTTACGTTTAAAGAACCAAGAGTCATCATTAAGAGTAAAACCAAGGTTCAGTTTATAATAATTTTCCTTTAAAAAATTGGGATCTCCATATTGCCCAATTTCTACTGATATATTAACGAATGAATATATTTTTCTATTGCTTAAGAAAGACTTAACTAAAACAGGAAATCCTAAACCAAATGTTAAAGCTGAATGGGTAAAATTGTTTACAATATTTTCTTCTGTTCTAGGATCAGTTTGATAAAAACCTCCAAGTCTATAAATCATTCTTTTGCCATATTTAAAGGGATCATTATGCTTTGGAATATATTCTGCTCCAAAGCCTATTCTCATAGCATCTTTTAATGTTATATTATTATTTAATTCACTTGAGAAACCAGACCATTGAGTCATGGTATAATCCATTCCTATTTTCCATTTATTATCTTTAGAAAACATAATACCTACTCCTAATTCACTAGGAAGCGTCATTTTTCCTTTAGCTCCGCTAGAAAATTGTAAGGTATCAACATCTGTTACAAAACCAGAAAGTGTTTGTCTTCTTTCATATAAAAGATCAGAAGTAGTATTTATATTATTTTTAGAATTTCCAAAAAATCCTAATGTAATACGAGTTTTAGGAGCATTTAATCTTTTAAGTTTTTCTAGCTCTGTTTCATTTTCGTTTTCTGCTTTTTTAGCAGGTAAAATATATTCATATAAAGCACCTATATTCCATATAAATCCACCTAAACGAGTATTTTCTTCAAACCTATTTCTATACTCTGTATTAGAATTTTGAAGGAAATCCCAATGCTCTGTAGTTTGTTTTCCAAAGAGGTAACCTATATTTAATCCTACAGAAAAAGATTTATATCTAAAAGAGTTTCCCCATAAAAATTTATATGTTCCTCCAGAACCTTGAAAAGTACTCGTTACAGTATCTACAGTAGTTGTTTGTAACTGATAACTTTCCTGTAAGTCATACCCTACCCTTGAATAAGGAGTCAAACTAATCGTCATTCCTAAATTATAGGGTCTTTTCTTTCTTGTAACGAGTTTAGTGTTTTCGTTAAAAAGAGAAAAACCTAAGGCGAGATAAGATAAATTACCAGAATGAACTTCATCCGTGTCAAAAGGAGTTTTCATTTTTTTATATTGATAAAACCCTCCCGCTTCAAAAGTTGATAATCTTAAAAAACCACTTGCCGCAGGATTTTGAATATTCAAGTTACTCGCATCATGATAAGTAGCAGAAAGTCCAGGCATTGCACTTAATTGAGCAAAGTTTAAACTATTGATATTTCCTATTCCTAAAATAGAATAAGGATCATTTTCTTTGGTTTGTGCCTGAAGGCATATAGCTGTTATTGAAAGGATAATAGTTAGAACTACTATTTTAAAATCATTCGACATTATATTCTAAAATTTTATTTAAGCCAATTAAAACTAAATAAGGATTTACAATAGTTTCCCTATCTATAAGTTTATCTAATAATTTTGCATCTCCTCCCGTGAGAAGAATCGTTAGTGTTTCTGTTTGTTGATCTAGTTGTTGAATGAAGCCCATTATTTCATAAGCTGTTCCCCATACTGCTCCTGCTCTAATAGCGGTTTCAGTACTATAACCTTTATTAGTGTCTGGTTGCTGCTTTGAAACTAAAGGAAGTGCTGCGGTAAATTCGTCCATAGCTCTAAGGCGTAAACTAATTCCTGGTGCAATATTTCCTCCTAAATATATATTTTTAGCATTGATAAAATCATAAGTAATACATGTACCTGCATCAATGACTAAACAATCCTTTTTAGGATATAATACTTTTGCTCCAATTACTCCTGCAACTCTATCTTTTCCTAGTGTTTTGGGTGTTCTATAAATATTTTCTATTGGAACAGGTGTTTCTGTTTTCAATCGAGTATAATTATAGTTTTGAATTAAAAAATCTTCTATTTCAGGCATTACCACTGCTGTAGAAGAAAGTATTATATTTTTAATATTTTTTTTTTCAAAAAAACTTTTCATGGCTTCTATATCTGAAGAAGCCAAATTGGTATGTTCTATAAGATTACTTTCTTTAAAGTAACCGATTTTCATTCGAGTATTTCCTATGTCTATTGCTATGTTCAAAATGATTAATGTCTAAAATGGCGAATACCCGTTGTTAACATCGCTAAATCATTTTCATTACAATAATTAATACTTAGTAAGTCATTTTTAGAGCCTCCAGGTTGCACGACGGCTTGAATTCCTGCGTGATGAGCTAATTCAACACAGTCAGGAAAAGGGAAAAAAGCATCAGATGCCATTACAGCTCCTTGTAAATCAAAACCGAATTGTTTTGCTTTTGCTATCGCTTGTTTACAAGCATCTACCCTAGATGTTTGTCCACAACCCATTCCTATCATTTGACGATTTTTAACCAATACAATCGTATTTGATTTAACATGTTTTACACATTTATTAGCATATTCTAAATCGTCAAGTACTTCATCTTGAGGAGCTTTTACAGTTACTTGATTGAATTGAGTTCTATCTTCAATGGTTAAATCAGCATCTTGTTGAATGACTCCATTTAATAAACTTCTAAAAGTTTTTTCTTGTATCTGAAAATTATTTTTAATTTTTAATAATCTCCTTGTTTTTTTAGATTTCAAAAGTTCTAATGCCTCTTCATCAAAATCAGGAGCAATTAAAATTTCATAAAAAATGCTATTAATTTCTTTTGCTGTTGCTAAGTCTATTTTGGTATTAGATACTAATATTCCTCCAAAAGCAGAAATATTATCACAAGCTAAGGCATCTATCCATGCTTCATGGATAGTACCTCTAGTAGCTACACCACAAGCATTTGTATGTTTAATAATAATGAATGTTGGTTGATCATTTTTGAACTCCCTCATGAAACTAATTCCTGCATCTACATCAATTAAATTATTATATGATAGTGCTTTTCCATGAAGTTGTTCAAACATATGGTCTAAGTTCCCATAAAAGTTGGCTGATTGATGAGGATTTTCGCCATAACGAAGCGTTTGTCCTTGATCAAAGCTTACTTTAAAAGCAGGTTCTTGAATTTCTGTATTAAAATAATTATGAATGGCTACATCATAATTTGAAGAAACAGCAAAAGCTCTTCTTGCCAAAAACTTTCGATCTTCGATAGAAGAATGTCCTTGTTTTTCTTCTAATAATTGTTCTAGAAAAGTATATTCATTCTGAGAAGGAATAATGATTACATCTTTATAATTTTTGGCTGCGGCCCTAATTAATGAAATACCTCCAATATCTATTTTTTCAATAATAGTGGCTTCATCATCTGTTTCCGCAACAGTTTGTTCAAAAGGATATAAATCTACAATAATAAGATCTATTTCAGGGATTTCATATTGAACCAATTGTTCTAGATGAGCTTCTTCTCTCCTTGCCAATATTCCTCCAAAAACCATTGGATGAAGTGTTTTAACTCTTCCATCTAAAATAGAAGGATAATTGGTTAAAGACTCAACAGGAGTTACAGGAATGCCTAAAGCTTCTATATGTTTTTGTGTTCCTCCTGTAGAAATAATTTGAACATCTAATTGATGTAATTTTTGAGCAATTGTATCTATCCCATTTTTATGAAAAACAGAGATTAATGCTGATTTAATTTTTACTTTAGCCATCTGGAAATAAGTATTATCTTTTTTGATGGCTGCAAAGGTACGTTTTTCAAACTAAGTTCCTGTATTAAAAACATTAAAAGAAACTTAAAATTATGTAAATTATTCATGCTTGATTGTTATTTTCCAACCTTTCATAAATTAAATTCGTCTAAAAATAAAGCCTAATAGAAATGAAGTTATATTATAAACATTATTTATTACTTATTCTTAGTTTAATTTTACTAGTAAGTTCTTGTAAAGAAAATGAATTGAAACAACCCGTTTCTGTAAATTTTCTTTTTAGTATGGATAGTTCTGAATATGAACATTTAAATTTTAATCATGGAATTTTACATCTTTCTTCATTTACATTTGATGGTAAAAGAGCTGTAGGAGATGATGTGTTTTTTAATATTGAATATTCTACTCCCTTAGAAATTGAATTCGATGAAGCAACAAATATTTATGAGGAATTATCTTTTGATCTCCCTCAAGGGATTTATGATGATATAACGATAACTTTAAGTTTTGCATCAAGTGAAACTCCTGTTTTTAGTTTAGATGGTACTTATATTGATGAAGATGATGAAGATGATGAAGAAATTGATTTTATTTATGAAGATTTCATTTCTACAGTTATTAATATTAAAGGAATTTCTAATACCAATCAGAATCAAATAATTTTAGATAAAAATAATATTTCCTATCCCGTTTTTAAGATAAATCCTAATCTTTTATTTTCTACCATTACGGTAGATGAATGGGAGGATGCAGATGTAGAGGAAGAAGAGGAGGAGGAGGAAGATTTTATTTTGATCAATTCCGAAGATAATAATTCCTTATACTCTGAAATGAAAGATCAATTTTCGAATGCGATAAGTCTTATTTTCATGTAATTGATGTTGGAGAAAATTAATCACATAGAATTATTACAGCAATGTAAAAAAGGAAATCGAAAGTATCAAAAATTATTGTATGATACTTTTGCTAAGGAAATGTATTCTGTATGTCTCAGTTATGCTAAAGACAGAGGTGAAGCTAAAGATTATTTACAAGAAGGATTTATTAAAGTTTTTAAAAATCTTCATCAATATAAAAATAAAGGAAGTTTAAAAAATTGGATTAAAAAAATTATTATTAATAATATTATTGATAATATTAGAAAGGAAAGACCTGAATTTAGTGCTTCTGATTATATAGATAATTATGCTTCTCAAACGCTTCTTTCTGAGACGGAAGAAAATATTGCTGATGATGAAAAAGAAAAATTAAATGAAGTAGAATCGATGATAGAATTAATTCCTGCAAAAGCAAGAGCGGTTTTAAATTTATATGCTTTGGAAGGATTAAGCCATAAAGAAATCTCTAAAAAATTAGACATTTCAATTGGCACATCAAAATCTCAATTAAATCGTGCAAGATTTTTATTAAATAAATATTTTAAAAAATAAATTGAATAAAAACAATAACATAGAAGAATTTCAAAATTATAAAAAAATATTTGAAAATGAATTTGTTCCTCCTAGTGATAGTTGGCATGAAATTACTAGACAATTAGATATTGATGATACATGGCTTGAAGTAGAAAAATATTTAGATAAAAAAAGAAGAAGAAAATTTGCTTTTTTTATTATTTTATTTTTAGGATTTATAGGAGGAAGTTTGTTTTTCATAAAAGACTTTACAGAAAAAAAGAATATAGTTTTCCTTCAATTGAATTCTAACAAAGAAGGAAATATTTTTTCTTATAATCAAAAAAATAAAACTATAGAAGAAGCGTATTTAATAGAAGAAATAGAAAATAAAAAAAATATAGAAAACAATAATTCTTTCATCTATAATACAATCGAAAATTCGAATAAGAAAATATTTGATAATAACAACCCATTTATTTTAAACACTAACAAGGAAAGCAACCAAGAAGAAAACACTGAAAAACAAGAGATTACACTTAACGAAGAAACACCTACTATTTCTTCAAAAAAATTATTAGAACAACCTTTTATTTCTGAAAAAATAAATTTAGAATATATTTATTTTAATGAA
>JAHDII010000161.1 GCA_020630895.1 Saprospiraceae bacterium | reverse complement strand
TTTCTTGCTCTTTCTTTAATACGAGCTTTTTTACCTGTTAAAGCACGTAGATAGTATAATCTAGAACGTCTTACTTTTCCAAATTTTAATACTTTGATATCAGCGATAAAAGGAGAATGGAAAGGGAAAATTCTTTCTACTCCAACTCCATTAGACATTTTACGAACGGTAAAAGTTTTAGTTGAACCTTCACCTTTTATTTGAATAACATCTCCTCTAAATGTTTGAACACGCTCCTTATCTCCTTCTTTAATCTTATAATTGATAGAAACGTTATCTCCTGCGCGAAATTTTGGAAATTTACCTTCTTCGCTTAATTGTTCGTGTACATATTTTATTGCATCCATAACTAAACTTTTCCTTCTATGTTTTTAAAGAGGTGCAAATATACAAATTATTATTATAAAATAGTGTATGAAGTTACTTTTTTTGAATAAAATTCTTCATTGGAATTTATAGACACTATTACAAATTACTTTTATGAGAATAAAATTAAAGATTTTGCTATTAATAGATGAATATAGGAAGCCTATTAGCTATTAAAATATGAGAAGAAGAGAGATGATGAAAGATAATTTTTTACCTATTATAGTTTAATTTCATAATAATGTTTTATACTTGTAGCCTATGGTTATTTCCATATTATAATATGGATAACTGAAAACCATCCAAAGAATTAGAAGAAAGATGAAATCAAATTGGAGTATAACAGTTAAAATCATATTACTTAGTATTCTAATAGCAGCTCTATCAATAGATAGTGCTATTTTAGTTTATATACAAAAGAATAATGTACTAAATAGCATTATTCAATTTGTATTATTTTTTCTTCTGACTAAAATTATAACAACTTCTATTTATTTTTTATATACAAAAAGACAAAAAATAGAGTTTTCTAAAAAAGATAACTTTTATTACGGTATTAATAATATTGCGAATGTACTTATAGGAATAGGGTTTGTAATTTCTCTCTTCGATAGTTTCGGAATTGAATTAAAGACTTTACTTACTTCATTAAGTATTATTGCAGCAGCTATCGCAGTTATTACAAAAGATTATATTTCTGATTTTCTAGTTGGGATTTACTTTTCTTTTTCTCGAAATATAGAAATAGATGATTATGTGAAAATAGGAAATCACAAAGGAAGAATTATAGAAATAGAAATGTTGAAAATTAAGTTATTAAATGATAATGAAGATTTGGTTATTCTTCCTAATGGCATGGTTTATTCAAGTGAAATTATTAATTATACTAAGAGCATGATAAATGCTATGAGCATAGATTTCCAATTAGGTATAAAAATAATTGAAGAAATCGAGACTTTAGAATATGAATTACAGGGAGAATTAAAAGAATTTCAAGATTTTATTGAATTGAATAGCTTTCAACTTAAAATAATTGATCTTAAAAAAGATTTTATTGATTTTAAATTTTTGTACAAATTAAAATCCTTAGATGTTGAATTACAAAAGAAAATAAGAAAAAAGACCATCCGGAAAATTTACAACTATGTTTTAACTAAAACTGGATGATAAATAAAAGGACAAAATAACAGGTATCGTAATTTAATTTTAATGCAACCAACTAATGCTAAAATGATCATATTTTGCCTAATAACAATATACAACATTTAGTAAATTCGATATAGATAGACTATAAAGTGAGTAATATGAGAAAAAAAGAAGGTTTAAATATTGGAAAACAGATAGCTCCTAAATGGCAAGCTTTAAGTATCATTATTGTTATGATGATTGCAAATAGTATCGTCGTTATTTTTGGTATTGGTGATGAAAAATTTCCTTGGATAATAGCTTTAGCTTTTGTGTTTTTATATATTATTTTTAATAGTATTTTATTAGTTTTTGCTCCAAAACTAAGGATGTATTTATCTGAATCTATTACTTTTTACGCTTTGCTTGTTTTGCTAACAGCTCTTTTTACTTATATCATATCTGGAGTATCATTTACAGAAGTGAGTAATTCTATTCGTCCTATTTTTATTGTCTTTACAATGGGTTATATTGTTTTTTTAGCGATTACAATAAGTATTAAATTATTAATTAGAAGAATTGATTTAGAAGAACAAAAAAAATTATCAGGAAAAACATCTAAGAAAAAAGAATAAATATTTTAATAATGTCTAGGAAGATTTATTTTTTGATTCCTATTTTTCTATTAGGAATATCTATTAAAATAGTATGATCTAAAAAAGGTTTATTTCCAATAATTCCTGAAATTTTCGATCTTCGAAACATCCATTTGAATTTGATATTTGAATTATACCATATTTCAGAAAGTGTTGCAGTTGATGAATTAAAGATTTCGGTTTCTTTAAATAAATTTGTTCTATAAGAAATATTTATTTTTCCCCAAGAACGTATCGGAAATTGATCTACTTCAGCATGAGTTTTTTTCCATTTTTTCCAAAGTCTTTTTGTGGTCCATAATTCAAATAAACTAGAGCCAGTATCATACATAAAATATTGAGTTTGATGAGCTATAGTTATTGAAAAAACGGGACGTCCAAAACTTAGAATTAAAGGTTTAAAAGAATATAAATTTGAGTCATAATTTTTATTCAATATATGAATCTTTTGATTAGGGAAATCAATGGCAATTATTTTATCTGTAAGAAAATCTGCTCCAATTGTTCCAATAAAAATTTTTCCATTTTTTGTATAAATAGAATTTGAATTACGAGGGGATAAATTTAATATTCCAATATTCGAATGTATTTCTTTGCTACTTGAAAATTGATGAATCAAACTATCATTATATTCTCCACCAGTGTATAAAAAAGATTTATTAGAACCAGTATCAAATTGGAAATAATATTTTGTGGTATCATTTTCTAATTGCACAGGAATATGCATTGATGTTTTTTCGAAATATTCACCATTTAATGTATCATTGGACCAAATAAATGGTATAGATTGTTCTATCTGAGCATAAGTGAAATGAATACTCATTAAAATAAATAATAGGCTGAGATATTTTTTATTAATGGATAGTATTATGTTTAATTCCCCCATTTATCCAATTGTTGAACAACAGCTTTAAAATCTTTAGGTAAAGGAGCTTCAAATGATAATTGTTCTTGTGTTGTTGGATGCTGAAAAGACAAACGATAGGCATGTAAAATAACTCGTTCAATTAAAGCTCTTTCTTCTTGATTTTTTCCTAAACGATATTTTGATTTTTTAATTTCAGATAAATAAAATCCCTCTCGTTTTCCATAAATAGCATCTACGGCTAAAGGGTAACCAATAGATTCAAAATGAATGCGAATTTGATGCATTCTTCCTGTTAAAATATGTGCTTCAACCAAGGAGAAATTTTTATATTTTTTGATAACTTTATATTCTGTAATAGATTCTTTTCCTCCTCTTGTGATGAGCATCCTTTTTCCATTTTTGTGTAAAGCAATAGGTTTATTAATTAAACCTTCTTCAGTATGCATTACGCCATCTAATAAAGTTAAATAAATTTTATTGACCGTTCGTTTTTCAAATTGTTGACTTAATTTACGATGGGCATTTTCATGAAAAAATTAAAATGCCACTAGATTCTTTATCTAAACGATGAACAATAAAAACCTTTCCATAAATATCACAAAGTGTATTATAAATGTTCTTTTTTTCTGGAGCAAACCTATCTGGTATGGTTAAGAAAAAAGGAGGTTTATTGATGATAATAATATCATCATCTTCAAAAAGAATATCTATATTTTTTTTCATGAATTATATATTTTTTGTGAATTATTTTTATTATTCATAATTCCATTTTTTTAATCTTAATTGAAATCTTTCTTCATCATAAATCCAGTGAGAAGGATTATATTGTTTTTCAATTTTTTCTTCTAAAAGATCAGGTAAATGAGGAAAAAAATCAATGCCTGTTTTTTCTTCTAATTCATCTATCGTTAATTCAAATTCTTCTAATCTTTTAATTTGTTTTTCATTAGGAATTAAAAAAGCAATTCCTTTTTGAACTGGTTCTTTTAAATCTAATAAAACTTTATAATATGCTTTAGGAACGCTCACTTTATTTTTTCCAATTTTATGATTTTCTCTTTTTCTGAGCACAGGTCCTGTTACAATATAAAGATGTTGATTGGCTCTTACCCAATCTCTGGTTTGTTGTTCTAATTCTTTCCAAACACCTCTATTAAATGAACGATGTTGAGGACTCATATTACTCATATAAAAAGATTCAGACATTCCTAACCTTGTAAATGTCATATCTCCAGCAGGACATAAATGTCCTCGATCATATCCAGAACCTCTATAATCATAAATACTAGCAGATCCCGTTTTTATTTTTTTATCTTCTCTAAAATCATTGGTTCTTTCTGCAATAAAAGAATTTACATTAGCTTTTGTTAATTCATAAGCAACCCACTGAGCTTGTTCATCTTTTTCAGAATAAGCTAGAGTAAAAAATTGATGCTGAATAATATTTTTGCTACTAGAAAAAGGGAAATAATTATCTAAAATGTCTATTGAATTATTTTTATTTTCAATATCATCAAGAACGTCTTCTGTTTGCTCAACTAATTCATCAATTTGTTCGATAATTTCATCAATGTTTTTCCCTTTAAAATATCTGTTATAAATTAATATGCCTAAAATAATTAATCCTACAACAATAATAATTTTAATAAGTTTATCTAACATTTTTTTATATGAAATTTTCTTATGTAAAATAAGTAATAATTTTTATGAAAAAAAATCTTATTAACAATAAAAAATACTTGCTTTTATGAAAAAAAAAGGTATTTATTCTTTTTTGTCATAAGAACAAGTATATATTTGCAACTTTATAAAAAAGCTTCCAAATTATTGCCCATTCAAAACTGATGAGACATTTATCCCTCAAAAATTTTGAACACTCTTTGTGGGCACTTCTCAATTTTGGGAGGTGCTTTTTTTTATTCTAAAAATTGTTTTACAGCCTTTGCTACATTTTGACCATCCATTGCGGCTGAAATAATTCCACCTGCATAACCTGCTCCTTCACCACAAGGAAAAAAGCCTTTAATATCACTATGCATCAATGTTGTTTTATCTCTTGGAATTTTAATGGGCGAACTGGTTCTGCTTTCTGTAGCAACAATATTAGCTTCAGAAGTATAATATCCTTTCATTTTTTTTCCAAAATTTAAAAAAGCTGCTTGTAATCTTTTATAAATATGATAAGGTAATAGTTCATGTAAAGGAGCTGAAATTAATCCAGGAATATATGAAGTAGGAGCTAATTGATGAGATATTCTTTGTTCAACAAAATCAATCATTTTTTGAGCAGGTGCTTTTTGAGAACCATCGCCATAATTAAACATGGTTTGTTCTATTGATTTTTGAAATTCTAATCCTGAAAATACTCCAAAAGATTTGAATTGAAGTATATCTTGTTCTTCAATAGCCGTAACAATTCCTGAATTGGCAAAAGGAGAATCTCTTCTACTCATAGACATTCCATTCACTACAATTTCTCCTGGAGCAGTAGCCGCAGGAACAATTAAGCCACCAGGACACATACAAAAAGAAAAAACACCTTTATTTTTGATTTGGCAAACCAGTTTATAACTTGATGCTGGTAAATTATCTTCTCTCTTTTTTTGTTTATACTGAATTTGATCAATAAGAGGCTGAGGATGTTCTATTCTTACTCCTAAAGCAAAAGGTTTTGCTTCAATTTTAATTCCTTTTTCGTGAAGTTTATAATAAATATCTCTAGCAGAATGTCCTGTTGCCAAAATGACGGCATCAGCTTTAAATTCTTTTCCATTTTCACAAATAACACCTTTCATTTGTTGTTGATGAATAATAAAATCAACAATATAAGTATTGAAATGAATCTCTCCTCCATAGTTTAAAATAGTATTTCTAATATTTTCTACCACTTTAGGTAATTTATTAGAACCAATATGAGGATGTGCATCTATTAAAATATCTTTTACAGCACCATGTTCTACGAGTAATTGTAGAGCTTTAAAAATATTTCCTCTTTTGTGAGAGCGAGTATATAATTTTCCATCAGAATAAGTACCTGCTCCACCTTCTCCAAAACAATAATTTGAATGAGGATTTACAATTCCTTCTTGTTGTATAGCTCTTAAATCTCTTCTTCGTTCTCTTACATCTTTGCCTCGTTCTACTATAATAGGTTGAATACCTTGTTCAATTAATTCTAATGCCGCAAAATAGCCAGCAGGTCCAGCTCCTACAATAATACATTTTTTACTAGAAGACGAAGTATTTTTTAATAATGATAAAAATAAGGGTGTTGGTTGTGGTTCTTCTTGAGAATAAACATCTATTTGTAATCTATAAATGGGTTGTTTTCCTCTAGCATCAATAGATCTTTTTTTGATATCAAGATGAATAGAAGAACTATCTTTCCAATTTAATTTTTGTAAAGCTTTTTTTCGAATCCATGCTTCATCATGTATCCATTTAGGAATAATACTTATTTCAATACTTTTCTTCATATACTTTTGAAACACTAAAATTATAGTGGAATGCAAAAGTAAATTATTAATTTTATTTTATAATCATGATTAAAACAAAAGAGCCTATTTCATTTGAAATAGGCTCTTTTAAAATCGTATAATTATACTTTTAATGAATATCTGTATAAATGATATCAGAATAAAAAATCTTTCCTTCTTTAGTAAGGCACATTACTCGATAATAATTTTCTGAATTAGGTTGAGTATCAACAAAATGAAACATTTCTTCATCTTTTGTGATACTATCATCTGATTTTGAAATGGTTTTAAAAGTTTTTCCATCATTAGATTGTTCTATCTCAAAATATAATCCTTCAATACTAGCAGACCATGAAATTAAAACAGTTTTTTGGTCTAGCCAATCCACTTCTAATGTAGTTGAAAATTCTGTATTCGTATTTTCTAATGATTTAAAATGATGCTGAATAGAGGATAATTGATTGTTGTTTTGAGCTAAAGTAAAAGTAGAAATTAATAGTGCAACAAAGAAAAAAAAGATACCTTTCATGATATAAATTTTAATGATAAGATTTTGATTAAAATGTATAGAAGGGTTTGTGTTAGTTTTGTAATTCTATTGGAGAACATTCAAATAATCGTGCCAAATTATCTTTCAGTTCTAAAAATTAACATATAAAATTTTTCGTAATTGATAGGAGATATAAAATATAAAAAATTAGCGACTCAAGGATAACCTTGAGTCGCTGACTTGTTGTATGAATTTCATCCCTGAATATTCATTGTAATAACCCTATTAACTAACCTAAAGACAACAAGTTATTTTTTAAGTTTTTGGGATATAAATACTTGTTAATTAAAACAATATAATCTAAA
>JAHDII010000160.1 GCA_020630895.1 Saprospiraceae bacterium | reverse complement strand
ATTGGTTTTGTGTTCCAGAATTTTAATTTAATTGATGAATTAACTGTTTTTGAAAATGTAGCATTACCTCTTTTTTATAATAATGTTTCTAAAAATGAAAGAGAAAAAAGAGTAACGGATATTTTAAATCGAATGGATATTGAACATCGAAAAAATCATTTTCCTCAACAACTTTCTGGAGGACAACAACAAAGAGTAGCAGTAGCAAGAGCTTTGGTTACTCAACCCAAATTAATTTTAGCAGATGAACCAACCGGAAATCTCGATAGTAAAAATGGGAATGAAGTAATGGAATTATTAACAGAATTGCATCAACAAGGAGCCACTATAATTATGGTAACTCACTCTGCTTATGATGCTTCTTTTTCTAGTAAAATTATTGAATTAAAAGATGGACAAATTATAGCAGAAAAATTAAATCAAAGAGAAATTAAATTAGTTTGATTTCATTTTAAAATCAAATTATAATTAAAATAAAATTAAGAGTAATGATAAAAAATTGGTGGATAATATTTGTGAGGAATATAAGAAAGAATCCTTTGTATCCTATTATTAATGTCTTGGGGTTGACTGCTGGAAATACTTGTTTTTTATTGGCAATGTTATATGTAGGAAATGAATTTTCTTATGAAAAATGGAATCCTAATCATGAAAAAATATATAAAGCAGGAATTGCAATTTCCGATGGACAAATTCATTATGGAATTCCTAGACCACTTGCAGAGGTAACGGTAAATTCATTTGAAGAAATTACAGAATTTATGACGTATAAAGATGATGGAGAACAATTAATCTCTTTTGGAGAAAAATCTTTGTTTAGTCAAAAATCTAATGTGTCTAAAAAGTTTTTTGAATTTTTTCCCTTTCCTTTTAAATATGGTTCTCCAAAATCAGTTTTAGAAGATCCCAGTCATTTATATATTTCAAGTGAATTATCTACAAAACTTTTTGGTAATATTAACCCTGTAGGAAAAGAGGTAAAATTAAATAATGAACATCCTTTTATTATTAAAGGAGTGTATCAATTAAAAGGAAATAATACTCATATAGATTATTTTGAAATGGTCAGTTTATTGAAAGATAATTATGAAGCAAGTGATGGTTGGGGAAATTTTAATTGTAATACTTATTATAAAGTGCCTCAAAAATTTGATAATAAAAAAATGTCCAAAAAATTATCTGATTTTTATTTTGAAAATGCGGCTAAAGAAACAAATACTCCAATAGAAGAAGTGAAAAAATATTTCAGTATGGAAATGTTTTTGGAAAATATTAGCGATATGCATCTTTTTTCAAAAGCACAACGAGGAGCAGGAGCTAATAATATTTTTATATTATCCCTTTTGTCATTATTAATTTTAGTCATGTCTGCTATTAATTTTATTAATTTAAGTATTTCTGGAGCTACAACAAGAGCTAAAGAAGTAGCGGTAAGAAAAACATTAGGTAGTGATAAAAAAAGTATTGTATTCCAATTTGTTTCTGAAGTTTTAGTTTTATGTTTTGTTTCATTTATTTTTTCATTGGCATTAGTAGAATTATTATTACCTTCTTTTAGTAATTTATTAGATGTGGATTTACATATTTTAGATGTATTATCCGATTTACCTATTTTATTAATTACCCTCACTTTATTGTTATTATTTGCAGGACTTTTTCCAGCGATATATTTAAGTAATTTTAATCCTGTAAAAGTATTAAAAGGAAACTTTTCTAGAAGTAAAAGCGGAACGATATTAAAAAAATCATTGATTACTTTACAAATATTTATTTGTTCTATTTTTCTTATTGGTGCGTATGTCATTTATTCACAATTAAAATATATGAATGAAAAAGATTTAGGATTTAATAAAGAACAAGTGATGATGATTGAAGTAAGTGATCGAGAAGCAGTAGCTTTAAAAACAGATTTATTTAAAAAAGAATTAAATAAAATAAATGGAGTTCAAAAAGTATTTATGTCTAATCGTCCTCCAGGGACAATGGCGGGTTATGGCTCAATGACTCAAGTAGGATATTTAGAAAATTTAGTTCCTACAGATATTCATTTTGTAGATGTTGATTTTTTTCCAACAATGGAAATTAAATTTTTGGAAGGACAAAACTTTTTACCCAATGAACAATTTGATACTATAGGAATAAATAAAATTATTGTTAATCAAAAATTGGTAAAAGAATTTAATTTAGAAAATCCTTTAGGTACGAAAGTTAATTTTTTTGATGTTGAAGCAGAAATTATTGGGGTTGTTGAAGATTATATTACTCGTGGTTTTTCTGCTAATATACAACCCGCTTTATATGCAGTTGATCATGAGGTTGCAGCGGTAATGGTAAAATTGGATACAGAAAATATAAGTACAACGATAGGTGCCGTTGAAAAAGTTTGGACCTCTCAAATAGAACCAGATTATCCATTGCAATATGAATTTTTAGATGAAAATTTTGCAAGGTTATTTGAGCAACACCATAAGTTACAGAGTTTAGTCACTGCGTTATCTATAATTATGATTTTTATTGCTTTGTTGGGATTATTTGCTGTAGCCACTCACAGTATTAAACAACGATATAAAGAAGTTGCGATTCGCAAAACAATTGGAGCTAGTGAATTTCAAATTTTAGGAAATTTAATTAAAGATTTTGTAATTATTTCTTCAATAGGAATTATAATATCATTGCCTATTGCATATATGTTATGTCGACGTTGGCTAGAAGATTTTATGTATAGAATTGATATGCCATATCTGCCTTATTTTGTAGTGCCTTTAGTGATATTAATCTTGACAATTTTAATTATTGGAGTACAAGCTAGAAAAGCCATTAAAGTGGATTTAGTCACTCATTTGAAATTTGAATAAAAATTATTGGGAGGGCTATCTATATATTTTGGATAGCCCTTTTTTAGAAAATTTTATGCCATCAAACCATAAAATTTAATTTCAAAATATTCTTGAAAAGCTAGGGTAGGAGTGAGATTATTTTCTTTTAAAAATTGAGGATTCATTAATTCTGTAAAGAAAAATTTATCGCTTAAAGCAAGTAACGCAGGATGTCTTTTTTTGAATACTCCCTTTTTCATTCCTTCATCATAATATTTTTCTAATACCTGACTTGCATACTCATAAAACTGTTCTACAGTTTCCCATATTTTGGGAAATAATGTTTTTAAATCGTCAATTAATAAATTGGTAATATCAGAAAGTACAGGCGTCATATATTCCATAAATTGAATGAATCGATCCGTTAATGAAATTGAAGTATCGCTAAGAATTTCTTCAAAACCTAGTAGCATTTCTAACTTATATTGTAGTGTTTCTTCTATAATTTCTTCCTTTGAAGAAAAATATTCATATACGGTCGATTTGCTTTTCCCTAAGAGAGAAGCCATCGTATCCATTTTTACATCTTGAAGCCCATGATCTCTAAAATAGGGATATAATTGAACTGCCCATTCTCTTCTTTTTTGAGGAGCATTTTTTCTTTTTTTATCGATTGATTTTCTTCCCATATAACAAAAGTAATATAAAAATCGAACTATTTTTGATTTTTAGTTCGATTTTTTCTAACTTTGTAGTATCATTCTAAAATATCTGATATGAAAGATTTGTTTAATTGCCGATCTCATTCCTGTGATTGTTTTTTTAGCCTATTACTTTGGAGGAGTTTGGTCGTATTCTGGTTTTATCGTTGCTTTTGTAATAATTCCAATCATAGAATTGTTTTATCAAGGAACGACAGAAAATTTGAATGTAGAAGAAGAAGATTCGTATGTAAAAAGAAAGTTTTTTGATGTTGTTTTATATCTGAATGTTCCCATTATTTGGGCTTTATTAATTTATTTTTTTTATACCATTTCACAAGGAGGTTTAGCATGGTGGGAAATTTTAGGAATGACTTGGACTACAGGAATTTTGCTAGGAGGAAATGGAATTAATATTGCTCATGAATTGGGGCATAGAGATACATGGTATGAAAAATTATTTGCAAAAATATTATTGATTCCTTCGTTTTATTTACACTTTGTGATAGAACATAATTTAGGACATCATAAATGGGTTTCAACAGATAAAGATCCTGCTTCATCAAGATTAAATGAAAATATTTATACTTTTTTTATCCGTTCTACTTTTATGGGATATTTATCTGCTTGGAAAATATCAGGAGAACAAACAAAAAAGAAAGGATATACTCCTTTTGGATGGAGAAATCCAATGTATTATTTTCAACTTGTACAAATTATATATTTAGGAGCTATTGCTTATTTCTTTTCTTGGACTTTAGTTCCCTTAGCTATTATAGCAGGAATTTTAGGTTTCCTATTATTAGAAACAGTTAATTATATAGAACATTATGGTTTGCGAAGAAAAAAATTAGCATCAGGGAGATATGAACCTGTACAACCCCACCATTCTTGGAATTCTAACCATGATTTAGGGCGTATTTTTTTATATGAATTAACACGCCATTCAGATCATCATTATAAAGCCAATAGAAAATATCAAGTATTGCGTCATTTTGATGAAGCACCTCAATTGCCTCATGGTTATCCTGCTTCAATGATAATGGCTTTTATTCCGCCACTTTGGTTTTCTTATATGAATCCTAAGGTGAAAAAAGTTCAAGAACAAATAAATATGATATAAAAATTAAAACTTTAATAAAAATAAAATGTTTCGTTATTAGATTTTATCACGAATTGTTTTTTAGGAGAGACAGATTTTCAGCAGAACAATTGGGTTATAATCAATAATACGTGATAAAGTCTATGGTAAATAATTGAAAACTTCACTAATAGAAACATGAAAAAAATTATAAGCAGCCTTTTTTTTATATGTTCATTTTTTTTAGTTACAGCTCAAAATACAGGAGCACTTTCAGGAACGGTTACAGATAAAAATACAGAAGAAACCTTAATTGGTGCAACAGTTCTTATTGATGGAACAGATATAGGAGCAGTTACAGAATTAGATGGTTCATTTCGAATAGAAGATATACCTGTAGGAAGTTATAATATTTCTGTTTCTTTTTTAGGATATCAATCTATTACTATTTATAATATTGTCATTACTTCTGGAAATGATAATATTATAAATTTTAAATTAGAAGATGAATCAATAACCATAGAAGGAGCAGTAATAACAGTTGATCGTTCTATCTCTATTACTACAGCAGAGAATCCTAATTCTATACAAAGACTTTCAACTGAAGAAATAAAAGCGAACCCTGGAGGAAATTTTGATATATCAAGAGTAGTTCAATCATTGCCTGGAGTTGCGGGAGCTATAGGTGTAGGAGGTTTTAGAAATGATATTATCATTAGAGGTGGTGCTCCTAATGAGAATATTTATTATTTAGATGGAATAGAAGTACCTAATATTAATCACTTTTCTACACAAGGAAGTGCTGGAGGGCCCCAAGGAATGTTAAATGTTTCTTTTATCGAAGGTGTTACTTTAAGTACATCTAGTATGCACTCTAAATATGATAATGCTTTATCCAGTGTTTTTCAATTTGACCAACGGATTGGTAATCCTAATAAATTTCAAGGAAATTTTAGGCTGTCTTCAACTGAAGCAGCCATTACTTTAGAAGGACCTATTGGAAAAAAAATAACTTACTTAGCTTCTGCTAGAAGATCTTATTTAGAATTTTTATTTCAAGCATTAGATTTACCTATTCGTCCCAATTATTGGGATTTTCAGTATAAAGTCAATTATAAATTAGATGAAAAAACAACATTAAATTTTATTGGCTTAGGTGCCTTGGATGATTTTTCTTTTGCAGTTCCTAAAGAATCATCTATTGAGAAAGAATATATTTTACGAAGTAACCCTTTAATTAATCAATGGTCCTATACACAAGGAGTTTCTATGAAAAGATTAATTAATGATGGTTTTATTAATGTAGCTTTAAGTAGAAATATGTTTGAAAATAGATTGGATAAATTTGAAGATGGAAATGATTATGATGAAGATTTTAGAACTTTAAAATCTATATCTCAAGAAATAGAGAATAAATTAAGAGTAGATGTTAATAAATATATTAATAAATGGAAATTTTCTTATGGTGGTTCCGCTCAATATGTAAAATATAATAATGATTATTCTAATAAAATTTCAAGTGAAGTTGTAGATCCAATCTCAGGAGAAGTAATTCAACCAGAAATAAATATTAATTTTGATTCAGATATTAATTTTGCAAAATTTGGATTTTTTGGACAAGTGTCAAGACGATTTTTAAAAGATAAATTAAATGTTTCTTTAGGAACAAGAACAGACATGAATACTTTTATTGATCAAGGAATGAATCCTTTTAAGGCTTGGTCGTATAGAATAGGAACGTCTTATGTAGTTAATGATAAATGGACTATAAATGCTTCTACTGGTTCGTATTATAAATTACCTATTTATACAGTTTTAGGATTTAAAGATGATAGTGGGAATTTTGTCAATAAAGATAATCAATATATTCAATCTAATCATTATGTTGTTGGAACAGAATTTATTCCTAATTCAAGTTTAAGATTTACTTTAGAAAGTTTTTATAAAAAATATAATAATTATCCAGTGTCTGTAAATTCTGGAATTTCTTTAGCTAATTTAGGAGGAGATTTTGGAGCAATAGGAAATGAAAATGTAAGTAGTATTGGAAAAGGAAGAACTTATGGGCTTGAATTTTTTGCACAACAAAAATTAACTAAAAATTTGTTTGCTGTTTTTTCTTACACTTGGTATAAAAGTGAATTTACAGGAATGGATAATGAATATATTCCATCTGCTTGGGATTATGGACATTTAGTTTCTTTTAACTTTGGATATAAATTTAAAAGAGGTTGGGAAATAGGAACAAAATATCGCTACGCTGCGGGAGCTCCATATACTCCTTTTGATTTAAATGCTTCTCGTCAGAATTATTTAATTACAGGACAAGGAACATTAGATTATTCTCAATTAAATCAAGAAAAATTACCTGCGTTTCACCAAGTAGATATTCGTGTAGATAAAAAATGGAATTTTAAAAAATTAACTTTAGATTTATATTTAGATATTACTAATGCTTTTTATTTACAGCAGACTTCAGCTCCTTATTATACTTGGGAACGAACAGAAGATGGTACAAATTGGCTCACAACAGATGGACAACCTGTTGCTTTAGATGGCTCTAATGCTCAGCCGATTATACTAGAAAATGTAAGTCAATTATTAACGCCTTCTTTAGGGTTTATTATTGAGTTTTAAAATCAATTTTTAAATTTTTAAAATCAATTTTTTCTTGATTGAGATTCCAAATATAAAATTTAATTTCAACATCTTTTTCTGATAATTGAGGAATTTTAAAAGGAGTGGTTATATATTTTTTA
>JAHDII010000159.1 GCA_020630895.1 Saprospiraceae bacterium | reverse complement strand
TTAAAAATATCATTAGCATTAGGATTACTTCCTTGTCCCACTGCACCAAATTGTGTAATAGGATTTACATATTCCCACTGAATATTTCCATTAATATCTACTTCAAAAAGATGCCCTGAATTACCTTCACAAATTAGCGTATTTCCATTGGGTAAACGACTGGCTCCTGAAATAATTTGAGAAAAAAATTCTGTTGGAGGATTTGATTGATATTGCCAATGAATGGTTTGAGGACCAAAGGCTTCATTATTATTTAATATATAATTTCCATTATTATCCATTGGAGGATTTATTACTACAACACTCGATTGAAAAATAGCATCGCCATTATTGAAAATCATAATTTTTCCTTCATCAGTATAACCATTAGGTATCCATTGTGGATCATGTTGTCCATGCAAAACTTTATCTGTATTTGTTCCTCTGCCATAGGCTTCAGGATTTCCCCACCGGTATAAAATATCACCTCCTTTATTTGAATTTCCTCCAGAATGCCCTGCTGCTTCCTCTGTAGTAGTACTATGATCTATAATATAAATTTCACTTAAATTTCTAGAGCTAATTACAATTTGATCTAAATCTTGGTTATACTGAATTGAATTCAAATGAAGCCAATCTGCATTTCCAGAACCACTTCCTATCTCATTATAAAAATTAATATCTAATAATTGTGGATTATCTTCTATACTACCATAATTATCCTTTGTAGGATCATGATTTTGAATGATATGATCCCAAGAATGCCATTCCCAAACAATATTGATTTGATCCGTTCCTATAGGCTCTATTTCAAGAATATGTTCTTCCCATAAATCATCTACAATTGTGTTTGGATCTCTTCCTGCTTGAATAGCATCTTCGTTGGTTCTACTTTTCCAACCTAGTAAAAGAATGTTACCATTAGGCAATATTTCTATATCATGATGTTGATGAATAGAATCATTAGCATAATCAAAAGACCATATAATATTGTTACTCCAATCTCTTTTTTCAATACGTCCTCCTTGTCCTCCTGCCATAAAAACATTACTTGGTAATCGTCCTGTTGTTATAATTGAACCATCTTCTTGCAGATAAACTGCCAAGCCAGGAAAAAGATCTACTTCCCAAGAATGAACTTCATAGCCACAATTATCAATTAAATAAATATTTTGTGAAGATAAGGGAGCGAATAGAGTATAACCATTAAAAGCATTAGGGGTATTAATTATTGTTCCAACAGTATTTTGAGCCTTAGAAAAAAAACTAATACTTAAACTAAAGAGGATAACATAAATATTTTTCATATAAATAGATGTATATATCATAATGAAACACCTAAGGTCGTAATATTTATAAATAAGAAGTATAAAAAATTATACTTTTGACAAAAAAGTGCTAGCTTCTTTTAATGTTTTTTTAGTTTTTGCAAAGCATACTCGAACAATTTTATCGTCTTTTTTTGAAGAATAAAATACTGAAATAGGGATAACCGCAACATGATGTTTTCGAGTAAGCATTTTGGCAAATTCTACATCTGGCAAATCAGAAATATTAGAATAATCTAATAATTGAAAATAGGTTCCTTCTGATGGAATAGGAATAAATTTAGATTGGCTTAAATTTTCTAAAAAATAATCTCTCTTCTCTTGGAAAAAACTTCCTAAATTGTTGTAATGTTCTTCTTCTTGAAGATATTCTGCTAGTGCATACTGTGTAGGAGTATTTACAGAAAACACATTGAATTGATGTACTTTCAAGAACTCTTTTGTCAAAAAATCTGGAGCAATACAATAGCCCATTTTCCAACCTGTTGTATGAAATGTTTTTCCAAAAGAAAAAGTAACAAAACTTCTTTTTTGTAATTCTGGAAATCTTAAGACACTCCAATGTTCTTGATTATCAAAAATAATATGTTCATATACTTCATCACTTAAAATAATAATATCTGTTCCAGATACTAATTTTTGAAGAGATTCTAAATCTTCTTTTTTTAATGTTTTGCCTAAAGGATTATGAGGGTTATTAATAATAATTAATCTTGTTTTTGATGTAATCAATCTAGCAAAGGAAGACCAATCTATTTCATAATTAGGTGCATTTAATTCATAAGATCTTGCAATACCACCACACAATTGTACTGTAGGCTTATAACAATCATAAGCAGGTTCAATTAAAACGACTTCGTCTCCTGGTCTTATAATGGATGTTATTGCATTATATATAGCTTGAGTTGCTCCTGCTGTAACTGTAACATCACTTTCTTGAATATTAATATTATAAGATGAATTAACTTTTTGAGCAATAGCTTGACGCAATTCTAAAACACCCTGCATTGGAGCATATTGGTTTTTTCCCTCTTTTATATATTTATTGACAAGTTTTTTTAATGCTTTATCACAATCAAAATCAGGAAAGCCTTGAGATAAATTTACAGCTTTTGTTTCTTGGGCTAATTTCGACATTACTGTAAAAATAGTAGTTCCAACTTGAGGTAGTTTAGACTTAATATTCATTATTTGATTTTTTGTGTAGGGTAAAGTTAAGATATCCTATATAATAGGAGGCTATTTATTCCATGTTTCTTTTGTAGCATAGTACACAAAACCTTGATGCCCCAAAAAATCAATATCTTTTAGATAGGTCATTCCTACTTTTTCCATAACCCTATATGACCCTATATTTCTTTGATCTGCTCTTGCAATAATTTCTTCAATTTGAAGTACATTAAAACCATAATGCAAACAAGCTTTTGCTGCTTCTGAAGCATAGCCCTTATTCCAATGTTTAAATAAAAATCGGTATCCTAAATCTACTTCGTTTTTTTCAGGAGTATATTTTAAACCACACCAGCCTAAAAATTCGTGATTATTTCTTAAAAAAACATACCAACGTCCCATTCTATGCCTTTTAAAATCATCATATTGAGTTAAAAATAATTGAGCTTCTTCTATTGATGAAAAGGGAGGATCTCCTGTATATTGTATAACTCTTTCATCTAAATTTAATTCATAAGCATATTGAGCATCCTTTGGGGTACATTCTCTTAAATATAATCTTTCTGTTGTAATAATAGGTACTATTTTTTTCATATTAAAAGACTGTTTTTTTAAAAAACTACAAATTTTGAGATTTTTTTAAAACCTATAACTACATAATTATAAAATAATGAGCTTATTAACTAAATCATTAAAAAAAAGATGTTATAATTGCATGAATTTTTTATTATTAAAACCTATAAAATTTTATTGCCACTATGAGTAAGTTTGAAGAAGCTTTAGATGTATATAAAGGAGAAATGGATAAATTAGGTCTAAAATTTGACGCTGATTTATTAAGAGCTGTAACAAAAGCATGCGGTCCATCTATCTATTTGAAAGATGCTTCTAAAGTATCAAGCACTGATGATGCAGAATTAGAAAGAGTAAAGCAAAATTTCTTGATCAAGAAATTAGGTCTTGCTAATGATGATAAATTAGACGCAGGAATTAAAGCTGTTGTTGATCAATTAGGCTCTTCTAATCGAAATAAATATAGAGCAATGTTTTATTACTTATTAGTAAAACATTTTGGAAAAGAGTCTATGTTTAAATAAGATAATATTCATCTTTTTTTATTCTTAGAATAAAAAAATTAAGATTATCAAAAAGCGGAGTACCAATAAGTTTGGTACTCCGTTTTTATATTGAAATAAATAAGTTGATTTAAATCATTTTTTAGGATATAATTCAATTTTTACGCTAAAGAAAGAATAACAATAATAATTAGGTATAATTATTGTTATATATATAACATCCACAAATAAAAATTTATAAACTAATGAACATGCGACTTTTTGGAATCATCATATTTACAATATTTTTTTCATTGTTGAATTTTAATTCAGCTATAGCTCAAAATTCTGCAAAAGAAAAAACAATTAAAATTCTCCCAAATAAAACAACAATAGAAGAGGAAGCAGAAAATTTTGCTATTCGAATAGGACAACTTTTAGATATGGACGATACCCAAATATCAAAAGTTAAAACAATTAGAATAGATTACTTACATAAATTTAGAAAACTAGAAAAAAATTCGACATTAACATTAGAACAAAAAAGAGTTCGATTGAGAATGTTTCAAGAAGAGTATGATACTAAATTTACAAGCCTATTAACTCCTGAACAACAAGAAAGAATAAAAAAAAGAAGTTATATACGATAATACAATAAGACATTATAATTTTTGAATAAGGTTAAACCGAGGCTTTTTAAGTTCTCGGTTTTTTTATTGAAGTATCGTGTAAGAATGGAACTTACGTTTTATCTTTATCTTTTTATTGCTATTCAAACTATTCTTTTAAAAATATGAAGAAACCAATAGGACTACTTTTTTTAACCATTATTATTCTTTCATTTTCTAATATTAATGAAAAAAAATATCCTCAAAATTATTTTAGATCTCCAGTAGATCACACTCCATATATTTCAGGTACTTTTGGAGAACTTCGTCCTAATCATTTTCATTCTGGAATTGATATTAAATCAAAACATGGAAAAATAGGTGATCCTCTTTATGCTTCAGCAGATGGTTTTGTTTCTAGGCTAAAAGTTCAAGCTAGTGGATATGGAAAAGCTATTTATATTGATCATCCGAATGGATATACTACTGTTTATGCCCATTTAGATAAATTTCCAGAAGAAATAGAACAATACATAAAAGAGCAACAACATAGCAACCAATCTTTTTTTGTAGATCTTTATCCTGAGAAAAATAAATTTATTTTTAAGCAAGGAGAAATTGTGGGTACAATGGGAAATACAGGACGTTCTTATGGCCCTCATATACATTTTGAAATTAGAAATACTGCCACAGAAGAACCCATTAATCCTTTATTATTTGGGTTTAAAATAAAAGATAATATTGCTCCTAAATTGCATCAAATCAAAATATATGAACTCAATAACAAACATGAAGAAAAAAATGGCTTTGTAAGAAATATCAAAAAAGGAAGTAGCGGAATACATTATATTGGTGGAGATACTTTAACGATTAATGCTTGGAGAATGGGCATAGGAATTAAAGCTTATGACCACATGAATGGAACAGATAATTGGAATGGAGTATATTCTATTGAAACTTTTGTAGATGATGAATTAATTCATAAAACAGAATTTGAAAAATTTCATTTTGATGATACACGCTATGTTAATGCTCATATTGATTATAGAGAAAAATTATTAAATAAAGCATGGTTTAATAAGTGTTATAGAATGCCCGGTAATCATTTGCCGATGTATCCTGTTTTAGATAATGATGGTGTTTTTCCTATTAGTGCAAATAAAACTCAAAAGATAACGATTCGTGTTGCTGATGTTCATAAAAATATGTCTACACTTATTTTTTGGGTTAAACGAGCTAAAGAAATTCAAGCACCAAAAGATGAAACATTCAATTATATTTTGCCACATAATGAAGAAAATATAATAGATAGAGGAAATTTATTTTTGCAATTTCCACCAAAAACTTTTTATGAAAATTTATATTTAAAATTTAGTTCCTCTCCAGATGAATCTAGCGATGTATATTCAAATATGTATCATATTCATCATAAAAAAATCCCTTTACACAAATGGTATCAAATAGGAATTGAAGTTAAAAATATTCCTGAAGAAAAAAGAAGTAAAGCATTTATAGCTTTATGTAATGGAGGAAAAAGTATAGAAAGTCAAGGAGGAAAATGGGAAGGAAATCGTCTTATTGCTTCTGCTAGAGAATTAGGAGATTTTTGTATTATGGTAGATGAAATTCCTCCTAAAATTAGTCCTATAGTTTTTAAAGAAAACCTTAGAGGATACTCTAAAATATCTTTTAGATTATCAGATAATATTAAAACTTCAAAAAAATTAGATTCTTATACTTGGAATGGATATATTGATGGAGAATGGATTTTATTTGTCCCTAATTCATCTGAAACAATCATTACTCATTATTTTGATAAAAATTTATCAAAAGGAAAGCATAATTTTAGATTAGAATTAACGGATGAAAGAGGAAATCTTTCTGTTTTTGAAAAAACATTTTTACGATAAAAAATATTTATGACACATTTAAAAGAAGGAGATAAAGCTCCAAATTTTTCAGGAGTAAATCAAGATGGAAAAACAATTGAGCTCAAAGATTTTAAAGGAAAAAAATTAGTTCTTTATTTTTATCCTAAAGATAATACACCTGGTTGTACAACTCAAGCATGTAATTTAAGAGATAATTATAAGCTATTATTAAAACAAGGTTATGAAGTACTAGGAGTAAGCCCAGATACCGAAAAAAAACACATTAATTTTATTCAAAAATTTGATCTTCCTTTTGATTTATTAGCAGACACTGAAAAAGAAGTAATCAATGCTTATGGAGTATGGGGACCTAAAAAATTTATGGGAAGAGAATTTGATGGTGTACATCGTAGTACATTTGTAATTAATGAAAAAGGAATTATTGAAGAAATTATTTTAAAAGTAAAAACTAAAATTCATTCAGAACAAATTTTAGAAAATTAATTTTTTATTTTATTAAATGAGCCTATTACAAAAAATAATTTACATTTTTTTAAATAACTTAGCTAGAATTGTATTTCGTATTTATTTTAAAAAAATAACAATTTTAGGAAAAAATAATTTATTAAAAACAGCCACGATTGTTTCTCCTAACCATCCGAATACTATGTCTGATCCTATTTTAATGGCAAGTATTATTCCTGGATGGATCCATTTTTTAGCCAACTATGGTTTATTTAAAAAGCCTTTGACTCATTTTTTAATGACGAAAATATTTTTTTCTATTCCTGTAAAACGTCCTAAAGATGTAGCAGAAGGAGAAGTTATTAATAATTTAGGGACTATAAAAATGTGTGCTAAAGTATTAGCTCAAGGAGGTTCTGTTTTTATGGGACCTGAAGCAACCAGTTATGCTTATAGAAGAATACGACCATTAAAAGATGGTATAGCAAGAATTGCTTTAACTGCTGCACGAAGACAAAAATTTAATTCTGATTTAATTATTCAACCAATAGGAACAAATTATAGCGCTCCTTCAAAATTTAGAAGCGAAATTATTATAAATATTGGAGAACCTATTCATATTAATAAATATCAAAAAGTTTATAAAAAAAATAAAAATGAGGCCATTTATTTATTAATGGATGAATTAAAAAATAAATTAAAAACATTAAGCATTCATACTGAAAATGAAATAGAAAATCAATTTTTGATTTGGTGCGAAATTATTAATACCAACGATAAAAAAATAAATTCTTTTTCAGAAAAATTAAATTATGATAAAAAAAATATTTCTATAATTCATAAAATGATACAAGAAGAAAAAGATTTTTTTGAAACGATTT
>JAHDII010000158.1 GCA_020630895.1 Saprospiraceae bacterium | reverse complement strand
CATTCTGCTCAATCTATGAAATGGAAAATTAAAAGAAAATCTAATGATGAATTGCGTCAGCACTTTGTTGATGTTTCTGTTCCTCAAGCAGAATTTCTTGGATTAACGATGCCAGATGAAAATATAAAATGGAATGAAGAAAAAGGTCATTACGATTTTGGAGAAATTAATTGGGACGAATTCTGGCAAGTGGTAAAAGGTAATGGTCCTTGTAATAAGTCTAGACTTAAAGCCAGAAATAAAGCATATAATGAAGGGGCTTGGGTAAGAGAAGCTGCTATGGCGTATGCGGAGAAACAAGTAGTTGTTAGCTAACAGTCGACAGCCATCAGTTAAGTAGAAGGCACTGATTAACTGAGGACTGTCGACTGAAAACTGATAACTGAAAAATATAAAAAATATGAAAAATTGGCCACTTTGGGAAGTATTTATCCGTAGCAAAAACGGATTACATCACAAGCACGTAGGAAGCCTGCATGCAACAGATGAAAAAATGGCATTAGAAAATGCTAGAGATGTTTATACACGAAGAAATGAAGGTGTAAGTATTTGGGTTGTAGAATCTAAATATATTACTGCGTCTAATCCAGAAGAAGCAGGAGAATTATTTGAACCTGCACAAGATAAAGTGTACCGACATCCCACGTTTTATGATTTGCCTAATGAGTTAGAGCATATTTAAAATAAGTAAAATGTTTTAATTTATTTTCAATTTAAATATCTAAATCATTGCAAGAATTAATTCAAAAAATAGAAGCATTAGAAAAAGTTTCTGAAGTATTAGAACCTTCTGAAAAAGAAAGGACAGAATATCATCAACAAATTTTAGAATTTGCAAATAATTTTATTAATACTATTGATGAAAGAAATTCTTTTAAAGAAATAAAACATGCCATTCAAGGTTTAGAAATTAATGAAAATAAAAATTCATTAGAAAAAATCATTCAATTATATAATGAGAAAGTAATTCCTAATGGAATTAATCCAGCAGGGGGAGGACATATAGGATATATTCCTGGAGGTGGATTATATACGTCTGCAATAGCAGATTATATCGCAGATGTTTCTAATGAATATGCTGGAATGTTTTATGGATCACCTGGTGCAGTAACTATAGAAAATGAAACTATAGAATGGTTGAAAAAAGTATTTAATTTTCCTAAAACTACAATTGGTAATTTAACTTCAGGAGGTTCAATTGCAAATTTAATTGCTTTGACAAGTGCTAGGGATAAATTTAAAATTAAAGGAAATAAAATAGAAAAAAGTGTTATCTATTTAAGCGAACAAGTACATCATTGTATTCATAAAGCTATTCGAATTATTGGTTTAGAAGATATTATTATTCGATATATTTCTTTAGATGAAAATTATAAAATTAATACTGCTGAATTAAAGGAAAAAATAAATCAGGATATACAAAATGGTTTAGAACCTTTTATGGTTGTTGCTTCGGCAGGTACTACAGATACAGGTGCAGTAGATCCATTAAAAGAAATAGGAAATATTGCAAATAATAATAATTTATGGTATCATATTGATGGAGCTTATGGAGGCTTTTTTATTTTATGTAAAAATAAAAAAGAATTATTTGAAGGAATTGAAATGGCAGATTCTTTAGTTGTCGATCCTCATAAGGGATTATTTTTGCCTTATGGTACAGGAGCTGTTTTAATTAAAGATAAAAAAGCAGTGATGCATTCTCATCATTATACAGCAAATTATATGCAAGATGCTTATGGAGAAAATTTACCTGTTAATCCTGCAGATGTTTCTCCTGAATTAACCAAACATTTTAGAGGCTTAAGATTGTGGTTGCCTTTACAAATTCATGGGTTAAAACCTTTCGTTGCTTGTCTAGAAGAAAAAATATTATTAACGGAATATTTTAGAAAAAGATTATTAGAAATAGGATTTTGTGTAGGACCAACGCCAGATCTATCTGTAAGTTATTTTTGGTATCCTACAAAAGAAAATAATCAAGATGAATTTAATGAAAAATTAATGAAATTAATTCATAAAGATGGTAGAATATTTTTAAGTTCATCAACGATTAATCATCAATTTGTAATTAGAATAGCGATACTTTCTTTTAGAACAAAAAAGAAAACAATAGATAAAGCTATTGAAATGATTGAAGATTGTTTAATTCAATTAAAAAAAGAAATAAAAATTTTAAATTAATTTTAAAATGGAAAATAATAAATTATTATTTGATTATTTATTGCAACTAGGAGATAGTTCTTTAATCTTAGGACAACGACTTTCTGAATGGTGTGGACATGGTCCAATTCTTGAAGTAGATATGGCTCTTACAAATATTGCTTTAGATTTATTAGGACAAACAAGAAATTATTTTCAATATGCAGTAGAAATAGAAGGGAAAGGAAGAACTGAAGATGATTTAGCAATGCTTCGAGATGTTAGTGATTTTAAAAATGTTTTATTAGTAGAGCAACCTAATGAAGATTTTGCCTATACCGTAGCACGACAATTTTTCTTTGATTCTTTTCATTATTTATTTTTATCAGAATTACAACATTCTACAAATGAACAATTAGCAGCTATTGCAAGTAAATCATTAAAGGAAGTAACGTATCATGTACGTTTTAGTTCTCAATGGGTGAAACGTCTAGGAGATGGAACAGAAGAAAGTCATCAAAAAATGCAAAATGCTATTGATGATTTATGGATGTATGTAGGTGAATTATGTGAAGAAAGTGAATTAGATAAAATAATGTCTAAAAATAAAATAGGAGTAGATTTGAATAAAATACGTCCAAATTTTTATCAAGAAATAAATGATGTTTTGCAAGAAGCTACTTTAAAAATTCCTGAAGATAATTGGAATCAAACAGGAGGTAAAAATGGAAAACATACCGAACATTTAGGTTTTATTTTAACGGAAATGCAATGGATGCAAAGAACCTATCCGAATATGGAATGGTAGTTATTAGTCGACAGTTATCAGTGAACAATTTAACAATTTAACAATTTAGCAATTCAACAATGAAACAATTTAGCAATACAGCAATTTATAATTTATTAGAGCAAGTACCTGATCCAGAAGTACCTGTTTTATCTATTATAGATTTAGGAATTGTTAGAGATGTAATTATTGAAAATGATAAAGTTGAAATTGTAATTACTCCAACATATACAGGCTGCCCAGCAATGGATATGATAGCTGTAAATATAAAAGCAATTTTGCAAGAGAATAATATTGACGCTACGATTAAAACGATATTATCTCCTGCTTGGACAACAGATTGGATGAGTGAATCTGGAAAACAAAAATTAAAAGAATATGGTATAACGCCACCTGTAGCTAAAACAACAGATAAATTATCTTTATTGGGAGAATCAAAACTAGTTTCTTGCCCAAGATGTGATTCAAATGATACAAAAATGATTAGTCAATTTGGATCAACTGCTTGTAAATCTTTATATAAATGTAATGATTGTTTAGAGCCTTTTGATTATTTTAAATGTCATTAAATTAAAATTTAAAAAAAACATGAGTACTATAGAATTTGAAATCATAAATAATGTAGGAAAAATAACATTAAATCGCCCTCAAGTTTTTAATAGCTTTAATAGAGAAATGGCTTTAGCTTGCCAAAAAGCTTTAGATGAATGTGCTAATAATGAAAATGTAAGAGCAATTTATTTAACAGGAAATGGAAAAGCATTTTGTGCTGGACAAGATTTAAAAGAAGTAACCAGTCCTGAATTAAATCCTGGATTTAAAAAAATATTAGAAGAACATTATAATCCTATTATTTCAAAAATCAGAAATATTCCTAAACCTGTTGTAGCAGCAGTAAATGGAGTAGCTGCTGGTGCTGGAGCTAATATTGCACTGGCTTGTGATATTGTTGTAGCTACAGAACACGTTGCTTTTATTCAAGCATTTAGTTTAATTGGTTTAGTGCCAGATAGTGGAGGTACTTTTTTTCTTCCTCGATTAATTGGTTTTCAAAAAGCAACGGCTTTAGCTATGTTAGGAGATAAAATAAAAGCTCATGAAGCAGAAAAAATGGGAATGATTTATAAAGTTTTTAATGCTGAGGAATTTGAAAATAATGCTTGGAAATTAACAGAAAAATTAGCTCAAATGCCCACTAAAGGATTAGCATATACAAAATATCTTTTTAATCAATCTATCCATAATAATTTAGAAGAACAATTGGCTTTAGAAGGTAAATATCAAATTATGGCTAGCGAAACAGAAGATTATTCTGAGGGGGTAAAAGCTTTTATTGAAAAAAGAAAACCCAACTTTAAAGGAAAATAATTTCAGTTATCAGTTATCAGTTAGCAATTTAACAATTCAACAATTCAACAATTTAGCAATTCAACAATTTAGCAATTCAACAATGAAAATAGGAATTATAGGAGCAGGAGCTATGGGTAGCGGAATCGCACAAGTAGCAGCACAAAATAATAATCAAGTTAAAATATTTGATACACAAAAAGAAGCCTTAGAAAAAGCAGATAAAAAATTGAGAAAAACTTTAGAAAAATTAACAGCTAAAGGAAAATTTACTCAAGAAAAATCGGATGAAATTATTGCAAATATATCTTACGTTAATTCTTTAAATAATTTTTCAGATAGTGATTTAATTATTGAAGCAATTATAGAAAATTTAGAAATTAAAAAATCTGTTTTTCAAAAATTAGAAAGTATTGTTTCTGAAAATTGTATTTTAGCTTCAAATACATCTTCGTTATCTATTGCATCTATTGCAGCAGCTTGTCAAAAATCAGAAAGGGTAATAGGAATACATTTTTTTAATCCTGCACCCATTATGAAATTAGTAGAAATTATTCCAGCTATACAAACCGTTAGCTCAATAACAGAACAGGCAAAAAATATTATTGATAGCTGGGGAAAAATTACAGTTTTAGCTAAAGATACTCCAGCATTTATTGTGAATAGGGTAGCACGTCCTTTTTATGGAGAAGCCATTAAAATGTTAGAGGAAGATGTAGCAGATGCTGCAACTATTGATTGGGCAATGACAGAAATTGGAGGTTTTAGAATGGGACCTTTTACACTAATGGATTTTATTGGTCATGATGTAAATTATCCCGTAACGGAAACCGTTTTTGAAGCTTTTTATTATGACCAGCGATATAGACCGTCATTCACTCAAAAAAGATTAGTTGAAGCAGGTTACCTTGGAAGAAAATCAGGTAGAGGATTTTATAATTATAATGAGAATGCAGAAAAAATAGAGCCTAATAAAGACACCAGGTTAGGAAATAAAATTGTAGATAGAATTGTAACTATGCTCATTAACGAAGCCGCCGATGCATTATATTTGAATGTCGCTTCTAGAGATGATATTGATTTAGCTATGACAAAAGGTGTCAATTATCCTAAAGGATTATTACAGTGGGCAGATGAAATAGGAATAGATAATTGTGTAGATATTTTAGATGAATTATTTGATGAATTTCATGATACTCGTTATAGATGCAGTCCTCTTTTAAGAAAAATGAGCAAACAGGGCAAAACTTTTTATGAATAAAAAGAATGAACAATTTCTTGTCCTGTATAATTTTGACCTGCTTTATCGTTGGCTCCTAAATAAGAATATTCAAATTCTATATTTTGATATCCTTTAATGAGCAATAATTTTTTCCTCGAATGATATTCAATGTCATATTGTTTTAATATTTTTAAAATATCTTTTTTCAAAGATTGGTTTTTTGAATTTTTGATGTCATCGAAATCTATATTTCCAATAAATAAGCCATCTTTTTTTAGTGCATGAGCTATTTTTGATATAGCTAAAAGTTTATCTCCTACGTAATGTAATCCATGAACACAAGTAATTAAATCATATTTCTTTTTAGATTCCCAACAGATAATAGAATTAGTTTTTAAAATTAAATGATTCGATTTTTTATGTTCAAAAAACATATCTACTAAATCGATTCCTTCAAAAGTAATATGTTTTTCTTGATTTATTTTTTTAAAATAAGTATAGGCTTGAATAAGGGCTTTTCCTTCTCCACAACATAGATCTATCCATTGAAGATTTGTATTATTGAGTTCAATTTTGTCTTCCAAATATTGAATAATATCAAAATGAATATCTTTTTCATAGCTATTAATTCCTACTAAATTCCGTTTTCGATTCATATTGGAATTAGCTACTATAGAAGACCAAATTAATTCTTCTTCTGGTAATAATTTCATCATTAACTACATCAAACGTTATTTTATGTTTGTATTACACCAGGGTTAAACTTTTTCACAGGAGCATTATTAGCTGCTTGGATACCCATAGAAATTACTTTACGAGTTTCTAAAGGATCAATAATTCCATCTGTCCAAAGACGAGCAGCAGCATAATAAGGAGACGTTTGTTCGTCGTACCTATTTTTAATTTTATTGTATAATTCTTGAGTTTCTTCTTCTGTAGGTTCTTGTCCTTTTGCTTTTAAAGATGACGTTTGGATTTGCAATAATACTTTTGCTGCTTGTGCACCTCCCATTACAGCTATTTTAGCAGAAGGCCAAGCATAAATCAATCGAGGATCATAAGCTTTACCACACATGGCATAATTTCCTGCACCATAAGAATTTCCCATAATAATAGAAAATTTAGGAACAGTAGAATTAGAAACAGCATTCACCATTTTGGCACCATCTTTAATAATTCCACCATGCTCTGAATGTTTTCCTACCATAAAACCTGATACATCATGAAGAAAAACAAGAGGGATTTTCTTTTGATTACAATTCATAATAAAACGAGTAGCTTTATCCGCTGAATCTGAATAAATAACTCCTCCAAATTGCATTTCTCCCTTAGCACTTTTCACGACTTGTCGATGATTTGCAACAATTCCAACAGCCCAACCGTCAATTCTAGCATAACAACAGGTAATCGTTTTGCCATACCCTTTCTTATACTCAGTTACCTTTGAATCATCTACTAAACGTTTGATAATATCTAAAGTATTATAAGGTTTAGTTCTATCATCAGGAAATAATTGATAAATTTCATTAGGATCCAATTTAGGCATTTGAGGAGTTTTTCTATCAAAACCTGCATTTTCAAAAGAGCCCATTTTATCAACTAAATCTTTTATCGTATCTAAACAAGTGGTGTCATCAGGCATTTTATAATCTGTTACCCCTGAAATTTCACATTGAGTTGTAGCACCTCCAAGAGTTTCTTTATCTACATTTTCACCAATAGCTGCCTTCACTAAATAAGGTCCTGCTAAAAAAATCGAACCTGTATTTTCAACAATGAGAGCTTCATCTGACATAATAGGAAGATAAGCTCCTCCTGCAACACAGCTTCCCATAACAGCAGCAATTTGAGTAATTCCCATACTACTCA
>JAHDII010000157.1 GCA_020630895.1 Saprospiraceae bacterium | reverse complement strand
CTTGTTTGGCTTTGAGTGTTTCGATTAGTAGTACCTTTTCTCTTTCGTTTTCCTTGTCTTAATTTTGAAGAACCTTCTTCGTTTCCTTTACTTATCTCCTTATCGCCTTTCGCAAACTTGAAATAAAGTTCTCTCATAAAGCCATACACATCTTTATGTGAAGGTTTATTTGCAATCATTACTTCTTGAATATCTGATATTTTAGTAGATTGATTTGTCTTCAGACCAAAGTGTTCTGCAATTTTAAATAAAATATCTCTTTTATAAATAGGTATCAATCTTTCATTAGAATATAAAAAGGCAATAATTCCTGCGAATGTTAATAGCCAAGCAGCATGATGCCCTGTCCATTGTATAATTTTAAGAGGAGTAACACTTTTATTAATAAGCATAGTTTATTTTTAAAATCTTTTTAAAGAATAGATTTTATTACGAATTGTTTTTATGAAAGCCTAATTAGAAATATAATATTTAGTTTATTTCTTGTCCAAGAAGACAATATCTATTATTTTTTTAAAATTTCATGTCCCATTTTATCTCTTTTAGTTTGTAGATAAAATTCATTATGTTCATTAGGAGAAATTTCTAAAGGAATATTTTCTATAATTTCTAAGCCATAACCTATTAATCCAATTCTTTTTTTAGGATTATTCGTCATTAAATTAATTTTAGAAATATTCAAATCTCTTAAAATTTGAGCTCCAATTCCATAATCTCTTTGATCCATCTGAAACCCTAATTTTTGATTCGCTTCGTAGGTATCATATCCTTGCTCCTGTAATTTATAGGCTTTTAATTTATTCAATAAACCAATACCTCTACCCTCTTGTCTCATATATAAAACCAAGCCTTTTCCCGCTTCTTCTACTTTTTTCATTGCAGCATGAAGTTGAGGACCGCAATCACAACGTAAAGAACCTAAAATATCTCCTGTTTCACAAGAAGAATGAACTCGAACTAAAACAGGTTCATCAGCTTTCCAATCTCCTTTTTTAAGAGCTAAATGAGTATCTCCTGTTATTTTCTCTGTAAAAGCAATCAATTCAAATTCGCCATATTGTGTAGGCATTTTTACAGCTGTTTCTCTTTCAATTAAACGTTCTGTATTCATTCGATATGCGACCAAATCTTTGATAGAAATAATTTTTAAACTAAATTTTTGAGCGACTTGAATTAAATCAGGCAAACGTGCCATAGAACCATCTTCATTTAAGATTTCTACAAGAATTCCCGCAGGATAAAAACCTGCTAATCGAGCCAAATCAATAGCTGCTTCAGTGTGTCCTGTTCTTCTTAAAACGCCTCCATCTTTAGCGATTAAAGGAAAAATATGTCCAGGTCTAGCATAATCGTTTGCTGTAGTATCTGGACGAGTAAGAGCCTTGATTCCTGTAGCTCGATCATAAGCAGAAATACCTGTAGTACAACCACTTCCATTCAAATCAATAGAAACAGTAAAAGCCGTTTCATGAAGGGCTGTATTATCTGAAACCATCATATTTAATTGAAGTTCTATGGCTCTTTTTTGAGTAATAGGCGTACAAATTAAACCTCTTCCATGAGTTGCCATAAAATTGATCATTTCAGGAGTGACGCATTCTGCTGCACCAATAAAATCTCCTTCATTTTCTCTATCCTCATCATCTACTACAATCACTAATTTTCCTGCTTTAATATCTTCAATTGCTTCAGGAATAGTGTTGAGTTTAAGAGGTGCGTTTGGTTGGTTCCCAGACATTGCTTTTAATTCCTTTTATATAGTTAACAAATCCTTCTAATAAGGCTAAATTCATTGTAAAAAAATATCTCACAGATCTTAATATTGAAATATGAATTTCTATTTTTTGCAAAAATAGATCTAATATTGGAATAAAGAATATTAATATCGTTTGAAATATCAACAATATAGAATAAAATAAGTTGCCATCTACAGCTAAAAATACATTACTGATATAAGAAAGTATAATAAAAAATGGACCTAGCCATCGTAATACTTTATGAGATAAAAATGTAAATGCTAAAGATTTTTGATGAGGGAATAATAAATGTTTATACACTGCTAAATTTTGAAAGTTGCCCGCTGAAATTCTTGCTTTACGCCGATACTCTTCACTAATTTCATGTGATACAGATTCTTTACAAATAGCATCTAAATCGTTGATTACATTCTTATTATTTTCCAAAACGTGCATGGCAATATAAAAATCATCTACTAAAAAATTATGAGGAACAAGAGTAAAACAATCAGAATGAAGAGCATAACAACCTCCAAATGGTCCCATCATTTTTCCCCAAATTATTCCTTCTCTATATTTAATTTGGACTTCTTTATTGATATACTGATCTTCTGATATAGAAATTCCTTCTTCTTGTATTCCAATATGTTGCATATGTGCATCAACTAAACCAATTTTTGGATTTTTAAAATGTTTCACTAAATGATAAATGGTATCAGGAGATAATAAAACACTAGCATCTGTAATGATTAAAATATGATGATTTCCCTTACCATTTTTTTTAAATGAATGTTGAGCTAATTGGTTAATAATTCCAGGTTTTCCTTGTCGAGAAGAAAAAGGAAAAAATAAAATACTATTGTTTTTTATATTCACATATTGTTGTACAATATCATTCGTGGCATCTGTTGAATTATCAGAGCCTATATAAATATCTATTTTTTCAGAAGGGTAGTTTTGCTGTAATAAAGATTCTATTTTTTTTTTTATAATTTCTTCTTCATTAAATAATGACATTAATATAGAAACTTGGGGTAATTCATCTTTAGGATAAATCAGTGAATTTGTTGTTTTATTTCGAGATAAAATTTTTAAAATAATAGGATATAATAAATAAGTATGAACTAGCAAATAAATACTCATCCACAATAAAATATTCCATAAAATAAAAAAGAAAGTTATCATACTGCTGTTCTAGGCATTTTACCTGTTATGAGATAAAATTCTTGTAATAATTTTTGAGCAATAGAAATATTATCAAATTCTTTTTCAATAAATTGTTCTGCTGCTTCACCTATTTTATATAATTGGTTTTGATGTTGAACAGCATAACGAATGGCTTCTAAAAATTCTTTTTGAGTATTCGCTATTAATATATTTTTTTGATGTGTTGCATGAATTCCTTCAACTCCAACTGAAGTGGTAATTGTAGTTCTTCCTAATGCCATAGCTTCTAATATTTTCACCCTCATTCCACTTCCTGATTTTAAGGGTACTACCATTAAGGGATGTTCATTAATAAAAGTAACAGCATCTTCTACTTCTCCATGAATTATAACATTATTTTGTTTCTTGTCTTTTAGCCATTGAGGTGTATTTCTTCCTGCTATATGTAGTGTCATTTTAGGAAATTCAGCAATAATAGATTCCCAAATATGTTCTAAAAACCAAGTTAAGCCTTCTATATTAGGCATCCAATCTAATGAGCCAATAAAGGCAATAGAAAGAGGTTTTTCGTATGCTGCATATTCTGCTTGATATTTTATTTTTTCTATACCAATAGGAATAGCAATTCCTCTTTTATGAAAACCTAATTTTTTATACTTTTCTAAATCTCTTTGAGTAATAGCAGCCAAAACATCATATTGATTACATTGCTGAATCTCAAATGTTTTTAATTTTTGAGTTAAATGTGCTAAGTACCATTTTTTAAGAAAAAAATGGGTATTTGAAGTAATTCTTTCCCAAATTTCATGTTCTACATTATGAGAACGCATTACAACTTTTGCTTGGGAGTATTTTCGAATAATTGGAATGTAAGGAGCTAGATATAAGGTTTCTAGCTGAATAATATCAAAGGTTTCTCTTTGTAATATTTTTTGTAGTTTTTGCTCAAACTTATCATTTACAAAACGACTAATATGATATGAATCTTTGCTCAATAGGTTTAAAAGAGCATCTTTGATTTTAATATCTGTGTCTATATCTACTAATTCTATTGATGAAAAATGTTTGAGGGTGGAAGGAAATTCTTGAGCTTTAAAGTGATGTTTAGTCGTATTCATAGCTAACAAAGACATTTTACAACCTAACACATGCATGGCTTGGCTCAAATGAGTTATAGCTAGAGATTCTCCATCTTTAACTGGATATGGAAATTTTTTACATAAAAGGAGAATATTCATTTTTTTTCCTTTTCATCATAATTAGTTTAGAGTATATTCCTATACCTAATAACAAAAATAGCATAAATTTCTGTATCCTAATAAACGATATGAACATGAATCACGTGTTCAGCAATATATTTAACAAGTATGCCTAATAAATTACACTATATTAATCTATATAATACTAACCTATATTAGGATAGATTCTAGCAGAGGATGGGTGTAAAATAAAAAGACAATACCAATTAAGATATTGCCTTTAAATAAGATTAAATATTATTTTATAATATGTTATTCTTTGAAGTTACAAGTTGTTTTCTTAAGAAATTAAATGCTCTTTAGTAAAATAATCTGTAATATATTATAGGGCATTAATATTATTTTTAAAGAGGGGGGATTTGATTGATTATTTCATTGCTACACGATATTCATTTTTATCATGTTTATTAGTTACCCAATAATTATAATCTTTTACCATTCTATCTAGATTTTTTAATTTAAAATCTTTTTCTCCTATTTTATTCACTAGGGCAGGATAATCTTTAAATAATTTTTTTGCCATTGCTTTAAAATTTTCAGCATCTACTTTTTGAAAATTTCCTGAAACATCTTCTACAAAAAATGAATATTCATAAGGATTTTTAACATCATTTCTTATTTCTACATAAAAACAATATAATTTATAAAATCCAACAGTAACTTCTTTGTGCATAAATACTGTAGTAGGTCCAAAAATTCTAGAAGGACGATCTGCTTTACGAGTATCATATTCCATTAATCTTTGCTTCTTTTTTCCTGTACAATCTACGATTGTTTCTTCAAAAGCATATCCTTTAATTTGAGTAGGTTTATATGTTACTTTTTTAGAAGTTCCTTTTTTAATAAATTTTACTTGAATCTGGTTATCTGCCCAGTCATCTACAATAATTTGTCCTGTTATTTTTTTTCCTGAATTATCTATAACATAACCAGGAACTTTATCGCCTTTTTTTGTTTGAGCATTTAAAACTGCTCCTAAAGTAAATGTCATAATAAATACTAGAGTGATTATTTTTTTCATGATGATTAGTTTTAATTTTTAGTAATTAATTAAATTCAATACATCAAAAGTGAAAGAAATTACTATTTGAAAAAAACCTATATCCCCTACTTATGTGACACAATTACTTTCTTATATTATATTTTTTAACAGGTATAGCATTAAGAAAAAAGATATAGAAAGGCTATGATCTTTGCTTTATTTATTAATGAATGAGCCATGTATTAAATGATGTTTGACATAAAACAATAAAAATATTTTAGAATTTTCGTGACTGCTTTATTGCCTTTTTTTATAAGAATATTTTAAAAATTAATCTTTTACCAATTAATTTTTAATGATTCTTTTAATTCTGGATGAAGACTTCTTTTAACAGGACAACCATGAGCAGCTTTTTCAAGCAACATTTTTTCTTTATCTGTATAATCATTTTTAGGCATCGTAATCGTAACCTCTATTTCAGCAATTCTCCGAGGATTAGAAGCCATAACTTTTTTAACTTCGGCTCTAGCTCCTGTGATATCTATCTCTTTATCTTTTGCTTTAATTCCCATAATTGTAAGGATGCAACTTCCTAAAGCAGTAGCCACCATATCTGTTGGAGAAAATGATTCTCCTTTACCTCGATTATCCGTTGGAGCATCTGTTGTTAATTCACTTTTTGATTTTATATGGAGTGCTTTGGTTCTTAAATCTCCTTCATAAATAATTTCTACAGTCATGATTTTTAATTTTTATTTTTGATGTTCCACTATTTCAGCTACAATAAAAGTACTTCCTCCAATATAAATACATTCGTTAGACTTTACTTTATTCTTTGCAGCAGCCAAAGCATCCTTAACAGAAGAATAACTCACTACAGGTAAATTTAATTCTTGCATTTTAGAGCTTAGCGTTTCAACATCCAAGCCTCTTGGAATATCTGCTTTTGCTATATAGTATGATGCTTTTTCCTTTGGAAAAAAGGAAAGCATAGTGTCTATTTTTTTATCTTTTACAAATCCAATTACAAAATGAATATGGGTAAAATTTTTGTCTAATATTTCTTCTATTGTTTTGGATAATGCTCCTTCATTATGACCACTATCTGCAATAATTAAAGGAGAAAGACTTAAAACTTGCATTCTTCCTATAAAAAATGTAGAACTTTTAATTTTAAGTGCCGCAGTTCTAATATCTTCTTCTGAAATATGATATCCTTGTTGATTTAATATATCAATAGCTTGAATAACAGAAGTAAAATTTTCTCCTTGAAATAATCCAGAAATATCAGATTCTAAATCCTTCATCCATAATCTTTTATTTTTATATACATTAAAAATGGAGTGAGTTAAGGCTCTAATTGTAGGAACAACATGATAAATATCTCTAGCAAAATATATTGGAGCATTTTTATCTTCTACTTTTTGTTGAAAAACTTTTGCTGTTTTAGCATTCTTTTCACCAATTACAACAGGTATTCCTGCTTTTATAATTCCAGCCTTCTCTTCTGCTATTTCTTCTAAAGTATCACCCAAAAAATCTGTATGATCTAAACTAATATTAGTAATAATACTTAATATAGGTGTAATAATATTTGTAGAATCTAAACGACCTCCTAATCCTGTTTCAATAATAGCAATATCTACTTTTTGTTCTGCAAAATAAGTAAAAGCCATAGCTACGCTAATTTCAAAAAAAGAAGGCTGAATTTTTTCAAATAATTCTTTATGCTTTGCTACAAAATCAATCACAAATTTCTGAGGAACTAAACTTCCATTAATCTTTATTCGTTCTCTAAAGTCTTGATAATGGGGAGAAGTATAAACCCCTACTCTTTTTCCTTTATGCTGTAAAATAGAAGCTAAAATATGAGTTGTAGATCCTTTTCCATTGGTTCCTGCTATATGGATACTAGGGAATTTGGCATGTGGCGTTTCAAGATTTCTAGTTAAAATTTGAATATTCTTCAAATCCTTTTTAAATGCTTTTTCACCTACTCTCTGAAACATAGGTAATTGTTCTAGCAAATAATCTAGTGTCTTTTTATATTCTTGATCTACTTTAGACATTGTATCTTATGTTTTAAACCATAACATAGGTTATTTAATAAAGCAAAGCTAAAAATTTTTATCAAAAAACGTTCTTCAAATAGCTTCTTATAATATAGTATTCGTTGGTGTAGAAAAAGAAGAAGAAGAAAAATAGAAATTTATTTTTGTATTCTACTTTGAACAAATAATGTAATTATGATATTAT
>JAHDII010000156.1 GCA_020630895.1 Saprospiraceae bacterium | reverse complement strand
CATAGCATTAGGATGAATTAAATCTGAATTATAAAAACGATAATCTCGCAAATCATCCATCATAATTTCATAGGAAGGAAAATAATTCACATGAGTATATTTTTTTTCAATCCATTCTGTTGCCAACAATAACAGGGCTTTACTTCTTTGATTCGAAATTATTCCATCTTTTATATGTCTTACAGGACTTACAGTCATCAATATTTTTAAAGAAGGGTTATATGTTTGAATTTGTTCTATTAGAGAAGAAAGAGATCTGACAATTTGATCTAAACTTAAAAGAATTTTATTAAAATTATTATTAGGAACTTTATGACAATTGGCTACAAACTGTTTATCTATTTTTTTTTGATACACAAAAGAAGTTCCTAGCGTTATTATTAAAACATCTAGAGTTTTAAAATTTTGATGTGCCTCTAATAAATCTTGATTTATTTTTTCTAAACAGATTTCTTTTTCAGGAGAAGAAAAACTTCCATGATGCATCCAACTTTGCCAAAGGTCATTATAAAAAAATAATTCTTCATCTCTAAAAGGCGTTCCTAAAATAATTCTTTGAATGGCTTGAGCAATTGAAATAGGATGATATAGAATTCCAAAAGGATTTGTTATAATATTAAATTTTCCTTGAATAAACTGATTGCCAATATGTTCTGCAAAACAAGAACCTATACTCATTATTTTTTGATGATAATCGATCTCAAAATTTGCTTCTATAGGAAATGTAGTTCTAAAATTCATTTGGAAATTGAATTTCTTTAAAATTAAAATATTTTAAACCCTCAGAGGTTTCAATTATTATTTGTCCTTGTTGATTTACTCCTTCTATTTTTCCTAAAAAAGGAACATTATTTTTTGTAGTAAAAAGAACTTTTATATTTTTTAAAAATAAATATTGATGATATTCATCATTCAATTGTTTATATTTTTTAGCTCGTAATTCTAGATATCTTTTTTCTATAAAAAAACATAATTTTTCAATTATTGAGTTGAGTTCATACTGTTTTTTTTGTTCTTTAAAAATAGAGGTAACATTTTTCAATTCTTGAGGAAATTCTATTTGATTTACATTTAGACCTATTCCAATAATCGAATGAGAAATTCCCTTCGAAGAAATAGCATTTTGAATGAGAATACCTCCTATTTTCTTTTCATGAATTAAAATATCATTCGGCCATTTAATATTTATATTTTTTAATCCTAAATTTTCTAAACAATCTTTAACACCCAAAGAAATAATTTGATGCAATAAAAATTGTTGTTGAGGAAAATCAATTTTAGGATACAAAATAATACTCATAGTAATATTCTTATTCGCTTGACTATGCCATGAGTTTCCCATTTGTCCTCTTCCTGCAAATTGTTCTTTTGCAACAACAACTGTTCCTTCAGCCCATTTTTTTTGGGCTAATAATCGTTCTGCTTCACTATTTGTAGAATCCAATTTATCAAAAGATAAAAGAACTTTTCCAATAAATAAGGTGTTGAAGAGAGTATTCAAGTTTATTTTTATGTATTTTTATAAAATAATATCAATATTAAAAGATAATCTTCATTAACTAATCATAAAAGTTGTTAATTTTACAACCTTTGTTTCAATAAAACTGTTTTTTTTGAATATAGATAAACAAACTAAATCCGAGGAATTAAGTATTAAAGAACTTAACAACCTCATTATAGATAGCATTCAAGATATCAAAGGTAAGAAAATAGTCAAATTAGATCTAAGACACCTAGATGATGCTCCTACAGATTTTTTTATTATTTGCGAAGGGGAATCTACTGTACAAGTAAAATCTATTGCAGATAATATTTATAGAAGAATAAAAAGAGAAGGAAATACATTACCTACTCATTTTGAAGGTACTCAAACATCTAGATGGGTTTTGGTAGATTATTTCGTAACAGTTGTTCATGTATTTCATCCTGAGGCTAGAGAGTTTTATCAATTAGAAGAACTTTGGAGTGATGCTATTGTTACAGAATATGATGATTTAGTATAATTTTTTTTATAGTTAAGTTAACTATATGAACTGTTTAGTCGTTACAAGGTAGTAAAGATTAATTATTTATGATGATTTAATAATGGATAATAATAAAGATCAAAATAACAATAATGACACTAAAAAAGGTGGGTCTGGATTTAATTTTAGCCCTTACTGGATTTATGCTATAATTTTAGTAGTCATTTTGCTTTTCAATTTTATAGGTGACCTGGGTAATTCTGCTAATAGTGAAATTACATTTGACGAATTTAAAGAATTTGCAAAAACAGGAGAAATTGATAAAATTGTAATTATTAAAAATAAAGATTTCGTTGAAGTTTTTATTAAAAAAGATAAATTAAAAGACGAACGCCATAAAAAAGCTGCTAAATCTCGCATCGGTTCTTCTTATAATTATACTTTTACTTTTGGTTCTCTTGAAGCTCTTGAAGATAGAATCAAAGATTTAAGAGAAAGTCTTTCTAGTGATAAAGTTTTTGAAATAAAACATGATAAAAGAGTAGATTATCTATCTGGCATTTTAGGATGGCTTTTACCTTTTGCTATATTGATTTTATTATGGCTTTATATTATGAAACGTGTAAGTTCTGGTGGCGGAGGTCCTGGTTCTCAAATTTTTAATATTGGCAAATCAAAAGCAACACTTCAAACAGGAAATAAAGTCAATGTAACTTTTGCAGATGTAGCAGGTTTAGATGAAGCCAAAGAGGAAGTAATGGAAGTCGTTGATTTTCTTAAAAATAAAGATAAATATATTGCTTTAGGAGGAAAAATTCCTAAGGGCGTATTATTAGTAGGCCCTCCAGGAACAGGAAAAACACTTTTAGCAAAAGCTGTAGCAGGAGAAGCGGAAGTTCCTTTCTTTTCTATATCTGGTTCTGATTTCGTTGAAATGTTTGTGGGTGTAGGAGCATCAAGAGTAAGAGATTTATTCAAACAAGCAAGAGAAAAAGCTCCTTGTATCATTTTTATAGATGAAATAGATGCTATCGGTAGAGCTAGAGGTCGATCTAATTTTTCAGGAAATGATGAAAGAGAAAATACATTAAATCAGCTTCTTGTTGAAATGGACGGTTTTGGTACAGACAAAGGTGTTATTTTAATGGGAGCTACAAACCGTTCTGATGTTTTAGATGGAGCATTATTACGTCCTGGTCGTTTTGATCGCCAAATTGGAATTGGTCGCCCTGATTTAAAAGGAAGAGAAGCTATTTTTAAAGTTCATTTAAAGAATATAAAAATAGATAAAGAAAATGTAAGTGCTGAAGAATTATCTCAAATGACTCCAGGATTTGCTGGTGCAGATATTGCTAATATATGTAATGAAGCGGCTTTAGTTGCTGCTCGAAGAGGCAAAAAAGCAATTGAAATGGATGATTTCAATTATGCTCTAGATAGAGTTATTGGAGGTTTAGAAAAGAAAAGTAAAGTAATTTCTCCTGGCGAGAAAAAAGTAATTGCATATCATGAAGCAGGTCATGCTATTTGTGGTTGGTTTTTAGAACATGCTTCACCTTTAGTTAAGGTAACGATTGTTCCTAGAGGATTAGGAACTTTAGGTTATGCTCAATATCTGCCTAAAGAACAATATCTAACAACAACAGATCAGCTCAAAGATAGAATGTGTATGACTTTGGGAGGACGTGCAGCAGAGGAAGTATTTTTTGAAAAGATTTCTACAGGAGCTCAAAATGATTTAGATCAAGTTACCAAAATGGCTTATGGTATGGTAGCTGTGTATGGTATGAATGATAAAGTAGGAAATGTTTCTTTTTATGATATGCAAAATCAAAATCAATTTGCAAAACCATATTCAGAAGATACAGCACGCTTAATTGATGAAGAAAGTCGAAAAATGATTGATGAGCAATATGAAAGAGCCAAACAATTATTAAGAGATAAGAAAAAAGAAGTGATTGCTTTAGCAGAACGTCTTCTTGAAAAAGAGGTATTATTGAAATTGGATGTAGAAAAATTAATTGGTGAAAGCCCTTTTAAAGATGAAGAAATACCAAAACCACCTGCTCCACCAGCTAATTCTGAAGAAGAAAAAAAATCTAATGATAATGGAATAGAAAAATTATTAGATGAAATTGAAGATATTGATGTTAATGATATAAAGGATTCTTAATGATGATTATTCGATCCAATGGTTAAGATTGACTATATTGCTTTGTTGACTAATATTCCTATGTATATATCACAAAATTGTTGATAATCTATATTGGTATTAAGTTGGGAGATGAGTTTAGAATACGAATGTTTATTTAAAAAACATAAGACTATAATATCCCTATCAAAGAGTTAGATTATAGTTGAATAGCCCTCCTTAATTACATTTTATCAGGAATAATATACCCTCCATATATCATAATTCCCCAATTGTGAATATCTGGATTTGTAGAATTTTGTTCTTCATAGATTAACCAACTTGTAATATCTAAGGAGCTTCTTGTACCAAAAACAAAGGTTCCATAACGTGTTATTGTAGGCAAGGATAAATCTATTAAATATGAAGCATCCCAACGATTATATTTATATCCTGATGTATTAAAATTATTAGATAAATTTAAAGGGAATATACCTTCTGAAGTAGGTTGAGTAGAATCAAAATATAATCTTTTTCCGTTCAATAAATATCCCATACTTATACCCATTCCTATATTAAAACCTTTATTTTTAATCGGAATAAATCTTTTAATAAGAATAGGGATTTCAAAATAATCTAATCGATATTCTATATTAATATAATCTCCATTTTGGGAAATAGGAACAGAATTAGAGCGAATGATAATCTTATGTCCTTTATGAGCAAATGATAATTCTCCTTGTACTGAAAATTGATTATTTATTTTATACACAATAGGTAATGCAACATAGATACCATGTTTAAACAAATCATTTTGTTCATCTGAAGGAGGAATATTTTCTTTTTTATGATAATTTTGAAACTGGTGAAAAGATAAACCTGCTTGAAATCCAGCAGCAATTTGAGTATAAGAAAATATACTCATACTCATTAATATTAGAATCAAAAAAGTTTTTCTTGGGAAAATAAATTTCATCTTAAATGGCATTATTCGATATTTTTACAACGCTCTTTTATAAGGATCAAATCAAAAATCATACTATTTAACATTTTACTTTTAAATCTGATTAAGATTAAAATAAAATAAGGCTACATTTATCTTATCGTAAATAAGAGATTATGAAAAATAAGATTGTTGTTATTACAGGAGCTAATTCTGGAATTGGAAAAGCTACAGCCCTTGATTTAGCAAAACAAGAAGCAAAGGTTTATATGGTTTGTCGGAATAGAAAACGAGGAGAAGAAGCCCAAAAAGAAATCATCCAATTATCAAAGAATAATAATGTTTATCTAAAATTATGCGATCTTTCTTCAAAAGCCTCTATTGATGAATATGGGCGTTCTTTAGCAAAAGAACTTCCTCATATAGATATTTTAATTAATAATGCTGGAGCGATGTTTGGAGATCGTCAACTATCAATAGATGGCTTAGAAATGACTTTTGCACTCAATCACATGGGCTATTTTCTTAATACACATTATTTATTAGATTTGATTAGGAAAGGAACAGATAAACGAATTATAAATGTTTCTTCAACAGGACATAAAATGATTAGAAAATTAGATTTTAATAATTTACAATCGAAAAAAGGATATCAACAAATGGATGTATATTGTAAATCTAAATTATTAAATATATATTTTACACAAGAATTGGCAGAACAATTAAAAGAAGAAAACATTACTGTAAATTGTTTACATCCTGGAGTAGTAGGAACTAATTTCGGCAGTTCTGGAAATAGAGCTTTTAGAATACTTATGTCTATAGGTCGTCCTTTTTTAATGAGTCCTCATAATGGAGCAAAAACTTCTCTTTTTCTAGCTACTTCTCCTAAAGTAGAAGGTATTAGTGGCAAATATTTTGCAGCATCTAAGGAAGCTAAAATAACTCCATTAGCTCAAAATAAAGAATATAGAAAAAAAATATGGGATATTTCAATGCAATTATCCAACATTAAAGAATATGGAAACGTTAATTAATATATGAAGATTTGTTATTCAATATTATTTTTAGCCTTTACATTTGTACTAGGATGTCAAGCTCAACAACCTGCAGATAGACCTCAATGTAAAGATGAAACATTTGATAAAGCGGTAGCTACTTTATTAAGTTATACTGTTCCATTAAAAAGCGTAGAAGATTTATCTAAAGAAGATTTAAGTAATTATACTATTTTAGATGCTAGAGAACAAAAAGAATTTAATACAAGTCATATTCAAGGAGCTATTTGTGTAGGATATAATAATTTTGATATTCAACAATTAAAAGATATTGATAAAAATAAGCCTATTGTGGTGTATTGTTCTGTAGGTTATCGTAGCGAAAAAATAGGAGAAAAATTAATTCAATCAGGTTATACAAAAGTATATAATTTATTTGGAAGTATTTTTGAATGGATCAATCAAGGAAATGAAATTGAAAAATCTTCAGGAAATACAACATTAGAAATTCATACTTATAATCAAAAATGGAGTCGATGGGTACTCAACAAGAAGTACAAAAAAGTGTGGTAGAATCTACTCATCCTATTTTATTATATGATGGTGTTTGTAATTTTTGTAATAAAACAGTACAATTTATTATTCAACACGATAAAAAAGGACTCATTCATTTTGCTTCTTTACAATCTACTTTTGGGCAACAAAAAACTAAAGAAGCTCAACTCCCTACCCAAGATTTAAAATCATTATTATTTATCGATAAAGGACAAATATATTCTCGTTCTTCAGGAGCATTACGAATTTCAAAATATCTCAATGGTGCTTGGAAATTATTATATGTTTTTATAATTATTCCTAAACCTTTTAGAGATATAATTTATAATTTTATTGCAAAAAATAGATATAAATGGTTTGGAAAAACAGAAGAATGTATATTACCCTCTCCAGATATTCGTTCTCGTTTTTTGCAAGACTAAAATTCTATCTTATCTTTAGATATAATTTTATGATGAATGACTATTAACTACCCTAAAATCGTACAATATTTTAGAGCTTGTTACCAAGCAGATGCAAGAGATATTCAATTGATGAATTTCTTTGGAAATAAAATTGAGCATCATCTTATTTTAAAAGATTCAGATTTAATTTCAGGAAAAAATATATTATATCCTATTCCAACAGAATGGGGAATAGAAACAGAAAAAATATTATCTATTCATAGAGAAGAAAAAGCATTATTTGTTTTTTCTTTATTTTTATTAGGAAAATATAATATAGCTGGAAGAAATCAAAAAGTAGTGGCTCCTTTATTAATTCATCCTTTAGAATTAATAGAAAAAGATGAAGTTTATTATTTAAAAATAAAAGAAGAACATCATATTTTT
>JAHDII010000155.1 GCA_020630895.1 Saprospiraceae bacterium | reverse complement strand
TATTAGCTATCAAACAGTAATAAAAAATCAAATACACAAATATAAAGCACTAATAATCAACAAAATAAATATAACAACCTCATTCTCTTCACTGATATAAACAAGTCACAATCCACTTAAAAAAAAAGGAAGGTGTTTTCTTTTTGGCACAGCAATTGCCTAAAAGGAAGTATAACACAAAACATTCTATAAACAAAACATACTAATATACTAAATAGCAAATTAATTGAGATACATGAAACATCTAGAAGACTTTACTAAACAATTAAAACTCAGTGTGGACAGTAGAATCCAGATTGCAGAATATAATATGAATAAAATTATTACTCCATTTATTCCAAGTAATGAACTTTGTCAAAAATCTGATTCTTTTTCAGAACATTCGAGTCAAAAAATACCTACTTTTCGATCGAATAAATTATATAATGATCAGTTATTTAATTTAATAGAAGAATATTCTTATAAAATTTGTAAACTCATTTATATTCGTTCAAGAATAACTATAAAAAATGCTGTTGAAGTCAATAAAATTATTGAATCAGAAGAATATTTGCAATGGGATAAAAAACAAATGAAAAAGTTTTTTGGAGAACCCATAGAACGTCCTTTTAATTCTTCTCAACCTTAATTAAAAATAATTCTTTTAATATTTTAAAATCTTTTTCTTTATTAATATCTATCACTTTTTTCTGCCATTCTTTTGTTGGAAAAATCAATTTATTTTCTCCTTTAATTTCAATTCCAACAGGCATATTAAACTCAGAAACATCTACGTTCCACTTATATTTTAAAATACATTTTTTCCCTTTCCTTTTTAATGAATATTGAAATATTGGAATATTAGGATATTTTAAATATTGCTTAAAAAAATAAGAAAAATCTTTTCCAGTTTTTTCATTTACAAAATCATAAAAATCTTGAGATGTAATATTCTTAATTTTATTATTTTGATGAAATGATTTTAAAATATCAAACCATAATTCATCATCATTAATCGCATGACGTAGGGTATGCAAAATCCATGCCCCTTTATAATAATGATCACTAGATTTCCAATCTTTCCAATTCACATCCATAGGCCCCAAAATAGGTTCACTATTAGAAATATTACTTCTCTGATAATTCAAATATCGAACCGCATCTTTATAGCCCATAGTACACTCTACATAAAGCGCTTCCATATAAGTAGTAAAAGATTCGTGCAACCACATTTCAGCATGATCATTACAACTAATACTATTACCAAAATATTCATGTCCTGTTTCATGTACTATAATATAATCAAAATCCATATCTCTTGGCACTCCTCCACCTAAATATCCTCTCTTATATTGATTCCCATAAGCAATAGCTCCTTGATGTTCCATTCCTAAATAGGGTGTTTCCACTAAAGCATAACCATCATTCCAAAAAGGATATTTACCAAAGTAATGTTCAAAACATCGCAAAGTAGGCTTTACTTGTTTAAAATGCTTCTTGGCTTTTTCCAAATTATAATCAAGTACATAATAATCTAACTGTAATTCTTCACTATCTTCTGCGGTATATGTATCTGTAAAATGAGCATAATGAGCAATATTTACACTTACATTATAATTATTAATAGGATAAGTAACCTCCCAAATATATTTTTTATAATCATCTTCCATTTCTTCTTCTCCTATCAAATTTCCGTTCGCCACACACATTAAATCTCTAGGAACAGCGACTCTAATTTCCATAGAATCGGGTTCATCAGATAAATGATCTTTATTGGGCCACCACATACTAGCACCATCTCCTTCACAAGCTACCCCAATCCAATCTCTTCCCTTTTGATCTTTTTGCCATACAAAACCACCATCCCAAGGAGCCCTTCGTGCTTCTATAGGATTTCCTGAATAAAAAATTCTAATAGTCAATCTTTTTCCTTTTGCTAAACGCTTTCCTAAATTAACAAAAAAAGCATGATACCTCCTTTTTGTTTGCAACTCTTCATAATTATCTAAACGTAATACTTTATCAATATTCATATTAGCAAATAAATCTACTTGGAGAGTTAAAAATTCTTCCACTGCTTCAAAAGTCATATCTACATATCCTATAATAGATTTTTGTTCTGGATTAATTTTAATATCCAAATTATAGCGTTTTACATCATAACAAGTTCTAGCAAAAGATAATTGTCCTCTTAGTGTATCTTCTTCTGAAAAAGTATTTCTTTTAATATAATAATCATCTTGGCTTATTGCCCATAATGGACTTATCATCAATAGTATTATAATATATCTCATCTCCTTTGTGGTATTTTAAATTAAACGATAAATATATAACAAGATTTATTGAAACACTCATCATTTTATTTTTTTAAGATTTTCATTACAAAATATAGTTTCTAAGGTATTTCACTACCTTTGCAGCAAAATTAAAAAATATACAATGATTACGATTTCTGATTTATCACTGCAATATGGGAAAAGAGTACTTTTTGATGATGTAAATATCAAATTTACCTCGGGAAACTGTTATGGTGTTATTGGTGCAAATGGTGCTGGAAAATCTACATTTTTAAAAATACTTTCAGGCGAAATTCTTTCTACTACAGGACATATAGATATTGCTCCAGGTTTAAGAATGGCAGTGCTCAAACAAAATCACTTTGAATTTGACGAGTATCATCCTATTCATACCGTTATGATGGGTCATAAACATTTGTATGATATTATGATAGAAAAAGATGCGCTTTGGGCAGATCCTGATTTAAGCGAAAAAGATGCGCTTCGAGCAAGTGAATTAGAAGCTGATTTTGGAGAAATGGGAGGTTATGAAGCAGAAAGTGATGCAGCAGAGTTATTAAGCAATTTAGGATTAAAAGAAGAATTTCATTATACTTCAATGAAAGATTTAACTGGTCCTCAAAAGGTACGAATTTTATTAGCTCAAGCATTATTTGGCAATCCTGATATATTGTTATTAGATGAGCCTACCAATGATTTAGATGCCGAAACAGTGATTTGGTTAGAAGATTTTTTAGCAGAATATAAAAATATTGTAATTGTAGTAAGTCATGATCGTCATTTTTTAGATATGGTGTGTACCCATATTGCAGATATTGATTTTAAAAAGGTGAAAATCTATACAGGAAACTATTCTTTTTGGTATGAATCTAGTCAATTGATGCTCAAACAAATGCAGAACAAGAACAAGAAGAATGAACAAAAACGCAAGGAAATGATGGAATTCATCCAACGTTTTAGTGCGAATGCTGCCAAATCAAAACAAGCTACTAGTAGAAAAAAAGCATTAGAGAAATTAAAAATAGAAGATATTCAACCTTCTAGCAGAAAATATCCTTTTATCCATTTTAAGCCTGAAAGAGCCCCTGGAGATCAAATTTTAGAAGTGAGTCATCTTTCTAAATCATTAGATGGAAAAAAACTATTTTCTAATATTTCATTTACAATGAATAAAGGAGAAAAAATTGCTCTGTATTCTAAAGATAGTTTAGCTCTCACCCATTTTTTTGAAATTCTAAATGATAATCTAAAAGCAGATTCGGGATATTTCAAATTTGGTATTACAATTACTCCTGCTTATTTACCGAATGAAAATTCAGAATTTTTCAGTGGTAGCCACGATTTAAGTTTAATGGATTGGCTGAGACAATATTCTACAGAAAAAGATGAAGTCTTTATTAGAGGCTTTTTAGGACGAATGTTATTTTCTGGAGAAGAAGTATTAAAACAATCTAGTGTTCTTTCTGGAGGAGAGAAAGTAAGATGTATGCTTTCTAGAATGATGCTTCAAAATCCAAATTTCTTATTATTAGATGAGCCAACTAATCATTTAGATTTAGAATCTATTACTGCTTTTAATAATGCTTTAATAGAATTTCCTGGCAATATGATTTTTACTTCTCATGATCAACATTTCATGAAAACAGTAGCAAATAGAATTATAGAAATTACTCCTAAAGGAACAATTGATAAGTTAATGTCATTTGATGAATATCTTAGAGATGAAACAATTAGAACTCTAAGAGAATCCATGTATCAATAATATATTGAAGCATTTTTTAATATTAAAAAGCAAAAGGGGAAAACTTTAGAAGTTTTCCCCTTTTTTATAAAAAAATATTTTCTATTGAATTACAATTTCTTTTTTGATGTCTTCTTTGAAGGTTCGTATTTGAAGAATATAACTTCCTTTATTCATTTCTGATAAATCTAATTCATACAAAGCACTTTTAGGAACTTCAGCCAAAGAACTAGACCAAATGACCTCACTTTCTTTCAAGATATTTAAATCACTTAAATTACCATTTAATAACTCTAAATCAATATAGTATTTATTTTTATCTACATCAGAAGGAATTAACAAACTTTGATCGTTATTATTTATAATAACCAAATTTTCTTCTTCTTCAATAGAGACTACAGAAGGAGAGTTTTGAGCCGTTATAGTCGATGAAAATAGAAATAAAACAAAAACAAAAGTTAAGTTTTTTGTGAATACTAATTGATTCTTAAACATATTAATTTTTTTATAAATTTAAAATGTTTTCTCACAAAACAGACCAAATATACTACAAGAAAAGCATATTGCCAAATATTATATTTGATTTTTTGGATTTAGAACAAATTAAAACATCTAAATATTAATTTATAAAAACTTATTATGCCAAAATCATACCATAAAATATACTAACTGCCAAGAATAGTCTTAATAGTTATCAATTACATATAAACATTTTTTCTTATAGCTGCAACATTTTAATAGAGGCATCGTAAAATTCATATATCATCATATCTATTTTAATGAAAACTATGAGAAATAAAAGAAAGGCTGCCAAAATTCTATTAATAGAAGATAACCCTGGCGATATTAGATTAACTCAAGAAGCTTTTAAAGATAGTAAGATTCCAATAGAACTATCTGTTGTAACAGATGGAGTAGAAGCTATTGACTTTTTGAGAAAGCGAAATAAATATTCTAATGCTGAAACTCCTGAACTAGTCTTATTAGACTTGAACCTTCCTAAAAAAGATGGAAGAGAAGTTTTAGAAGACATCAAAGCAGATTCAGATTTAAGAAGAATTCCTGTTATTGTATTAACAACATCTGTAGCAGAATCAGATATCAAGCAAAGTTATAATCTTCATGCGAATTGTTATATCAACAAACCTGTAGATTTTGATGCTTTTTCCAAAGTTATTGAATTAATTGAAGATTTTTGGTTATCCACTGTTATTCTTCCTTCTTATGCATAAGTAAAACCCATTATTTCAAATATATTATAAACATGAAACAAAAAAACTTAACTCACATTCTACTCATTGAAGATAATCCTGCGGATGCAAAATTAGTGTCTATTTTACTTAATGATGCTAAAATTAAACATCATTTGCAGCACATTGATACTTTGTATGAAGGCATAGAATTAGCTAATTCAACAGATCCTGATATTATATTACTTGATTTATCTTTACCTGATAGTAATGGTTTCAAAACAGTTACTGCTTTTCTAGAAAAAGTAAAGAATAAACCTGTAATTGTAATGACAGGGCTTAATGATGATATTGTTGGAAATCAAGCTATAAAAGCGGGTGCTCAAGACTATCTTCTTAAAGGAGAATATGATGGAAAATTATTAGGTAGAGTTATTAAATATGCTGTTCAAAGACATAAAGTTCAAGATAAACTGGCTCAAACTGTTAGAAATTTGTCTATCAGTAAAAGACAATATCTCGAAGCTCAAAAAATGGCTAACTTTGGTAATTTTGAAATTGATCTTGTTACCAATCAAATGGTATGGACCGAAGAAGTATTTCGTATTTTAGGTTATGCTCCTAATTCTATCAATCCTACATTAAATGATTATCTTAATAGTGTTCATTTTGATGAAAAAGATGAAGTTAAAGTATTTTTTGAGAATGCAGCAAAAGATGGACAACGCCATAAACTAGAACATAAAATTATTGTTAATGGTCGTTCTATTCGTTATGTTTTAATTCATGCAAAAGTATATTATGATGATATTACTGATAAATTCTTAATTGTTGGAGGAATACAAGATATTACGGAACGCAAACAACATGAAGAACTTGTTATAGAAAAAAATATAAATATTCAATCATCTAAAATGAAAGATGAAGTTTTAGCTGATATGGGTTTTCATATTAGAACTCCTCTTTCTTCTATCCTTAATTTATCTTATGTTCTTTCTAATACAGAATTGGGTACTATTGAAACAGATTTAATGGCAGGTTTAAGATCTTCTGTTGATGATTTATCTATTTCTATTAATAATTTATTGAATTTCTCAATGCTTGTTTCTGATAAAATAGAAATAGAAGAGGAAGAAATAGATCTTATAGATTTTGTTCAAAGAACAAAACAATTAGTACAATTAAAAGCTACTCAAAAAAATATAGATTTACATTTTGAAATTGCTCCATCTATTCCTAAAGTTTTGAAAACAGATAGCAATAAATTAAGTCAAATATTATACAATCTTATTGATAATGCTATCAAATATACAGATCCAGAAAGTGGATATGTAAAAATTATTCTTTCTTCTAACTCTATAGATTCAAATAATGATACTTTTAATCTAGTCATTAATGTCCAGGATAATGGAAAAGGAATTTCTTATTTAAAAAGAAAAGAATTATTAGACTCTGATATTTTACTTCAAATACAATATCAACAAGAAGATAAAAAGCAATTAGGAATGGCTATTATTAATAAATTGACTAAAAGTCTTAATGGAACTATAGACATTCAAAGTCAAGAAGGAAAAGGCTCTACTTTTTCTATTAATATTCCTGTTAAATATAGTAAAGAATTTTCTATCACCTCAGAAAGCAAACCGAACCAAGCATTAAAAATATTATTAGTAGAAGATCATTTCCTCAATCAATTAGCCACGAAAAAAGTGTTAACCTCTTGGTCACCACTTGTAACAGTAGATATTGCTGAAAATGGGCTTGTTGGAGTCGAAAAATATAGAAGTCATGGTTATGACCTTATCTTAATGGATCTTCATATGCCTGTAATGGATGGGTTTGAAGCTACTAGAAAACTAAGAGAACATAGTACTGTTCCTATTATTGCTCTTACCGCAAATAGCAATAAACAAGAAGCAGAAAAATGTTTGGCAACAGGAATGAATGATTATCTTTCCAAGCCTATAAAACCAGATAATTTATATGCTAAAATAATGTCCATTCTATCAAAAGAATTAGTAATAAAATAAATAGACATTAACACAAATTAAAATAATAAAGTCTACTAGACTGACGGAGTATTTTTCAAAAAATACTCCGTTTTTTATTATAACTTATTCAAATAAATACGGACGATAATCAATACTTCATCCTTTTTAAAAAAGCTTTTATCCAAAAAAGATCAACATTGATATAAATAAATTGTTGAATGAACTTTCCATTATTACC
>JAHDII010000154.1 GCA_020630895.1 Saprospiraceae bacterium | reverse complement strand
AAATAAAATAGCAGAAGGAACATGGGATTTTATTGTCCTACAAGATCAAAGTCAATTGCCTTCTTTTCCTCCAAATCAGGTAGCCAATGATGTATATCCTTATGCTGCAACATTAGCTCAAAAAATAAGAGAAGCAAACCCTTGTTCAGAACCTTTATTTTTTATGACATGGGGTCGAGAAAATGGGGATCAAGATAATTGTCCTTTTTATGAACCTTTATGTACTTATGAAGGAATGCAACAACGATTATATGAAAGTTATCTTGAAATGGCTCAAAATAATAATGCTATTGTTTCCCCTGTAGGAGAAGCATGGAAAAGAGTTAGAACCAATTATCCTAATATATCATTATATACAGGAGATGGAAGTCATCCCAACTTAGCAGGTTCTTATTTAGCTGCCTGCACATTTTATGCTATGATTTTTAATGAAAGTAGTGAAGGAGCTACTTTTCCTTCAGGATTGGCAGAAGAGGATGCTCAAATCCTTCAACAAATAGCTAGTGAAACAGTTTTTGATATTAATCATCAATGGAATTATAGCTTATTACCTGTTACTGCAAGTTTTGATTATTCTTTAAACAATGAAAGTTTGGTTTGCTCAAATACTTCTACTAATGCTACTCAACATCTATGGAAATTTGGTGATGGAAATGAATCCAATGAACAAAATCCTTCTTACTCTTATACTTCAAGTGGTTTATATACTGTTACTTACATTGCTTCCAATCAATGTTTATCAGATACAACAACAACTGAGGTGAATGTAATTATGACTTACAACTCCGAAGTAGAAAATAGCACTCAACTTAAAATTTATCCTAGTATTTTTAATGATTTTATTGTAGTTGAAAATCAAAGTGAAAAAAGCAAAAAAATAGTATTATATAATAATATAGGAGAAAAAATATTGGAAGAAATAATAAAAGATTCTATACAATTAGATGTAACTTATTTATCTCAAGGCATTTACTTCATTCAATATCAAGAAGAAGAAGATTTAAGAATTATAAAAGTAGTAAAATCTGAGTGATATATTGTATTATAAAAAAAAAGAACCCTCATCTCATTGAGATAAGGGTCTCTAACCCAAACAAATAAACACAAAAACTACTTTTAAACAATCTTGACAATACAAAGATATCTATACTATAGAAATAATAAAGATTTGCGTATAAATTTTGTGACATTTATTAATGTTGTTTTTTTGCTTGTTTTCTTTTTAAATATTGTGTTTTTGTTGTTGTATTGTGACTTGTTATTTTTATTTTTAACAATTAAAAATTTCTTTTTTTTTGAAAAACCAATAAAAAATAAGAAAAAAAAACTTTTAGATGTTGTGAATCATTTTATAATTGGATCAGAAGAAAATAAATACAATTATTTAACAATTTCAAGAAGAAAAAAAAGTATATATTTATTTTAAATATGAGTTTGTTTTTAAACAACATCAGCACTTAAATAAAGTATTTTAAAATATTTTATTTAGCTTTGAAAGATTAAAAAATAATAGAAATGATAGTATTATTATCTCCAGCAAAGACATTAGATTTTACTCCTAAGGATTATGCCTTTCATTCTAAACCTAGAATGTTAACAGATAGCCAAATTCTTGTAAATATTTTGAAAAAAAAATCAAGCAAAGATTTACAAAAATTAATGGGGGTTAGTGAAAAAATAGCTGCTCTTAATGTAGAAAGATATGATTCCTTTACAACTCCTTTTAATAAAAAAAATGCAAAGCCCTCTATTTTGGCATTTAAAGGAGATGTATATACAGGTTTTCAAGCAGAAGATCTCAATGATGAGGATTTTCAATTCGCACAAGAGCATATAAGAATTCTTTCTGGCTTGTATGGCATTTTACGTCCTATGGATTTGATGCAGCCCTATCGTTTAGAAATGGGAACCAAGCTCAATAATGAAAAAGGGAAAAATCTTTATGATTTTTGGAATGATAATATTACAAAAATGATTAATAAAGATTTAAAAAAATCTGAAGGGAATGCTATTATTAATTTAGCCTCTAAAGAATATTTTCATTCTATAAAGCCTAAAGAATTACAAGGAGAATTATATCATATTAATTTTAAAGAAAATAGAAATGGAGTCTATAAAATTATTTCTTTTAGTGCTAAAAAAGCAAGAGGAATAATGGCTCGTTATATTGTGAAAAATAAAATAATAGATCCTCAGAAAATTAAAAAATTTAAAGAAGATAATTATTCTTTTAATAAAGAATTATCTTCAGAAAGAGATTGGGTATTTACAAGGTAAACTTTAAAAAATAGTGTTTTTTTATAAAAATAAATAAATAATTCTTATATTTTCCTTGTCAAAAAAACATTCAAAACAAAACATGAAGTAATATGAGAATTGCAAAATTTTTATTCTCCCTTATTATTACAATAACTTTAGTCTATTTTTTAAGCCAACCACTGCAATTAGGAGAAAAAAATATTCCACCTATTGGGAAATTAGTCAATCCTTTTTCAGGGTTTTGGGCAAACGCAGAATCTACAATAATTCCTAATGTTCAAAATTTTAATTTTCCTAATCTAGAACATGAGGTACAAGTATTTTATGATGATAGAATGGTACCACATATTTTTGCTTCAAGTACTAAAGATGCTTTATTTGTTCAAGGATATATTACGGCTGCCGATCGTTTATTCCAAATGGATTTAAGCACTCGTTCTACCGCAGGGCGATTATCAGAAATACTAGGAGAACGTACACTCAAAAGAGATATGAATAAGCGTAGAAAAGGAATGGTATTCGCTGCCGAAAATGCTGTAGAAGAATGGAAAAAGAATAAAGATTATGATATGCTTTTGGCGTATTGTGATGGCGTTAATGAATATATTAATTCTTTAAAAGAGGGAGATTATCCTTTAGAATATAAATTGATTCATGCAAAACCAGAAGCCTGGTCTCCTTTAAAAACTGCTTTGTTTGTAAAAGAAATGGCATCTTCTCTTGCCGAGCGTCATTATGATGTGAATGCAACCAATACATTAGCTCAATTTGGAAGAGATACCTTTGATTTTTTATATCCTACTTATTTTAAAGAGCAAACACCTATTATTCCTACTAATCAAAGATGGAATTTTGTTCCTCAAAAAATAGAAGATGATACAACAGATAATGATGTTATCGAATTTTTTGATTATAAAGATTATGAAAGAACACCTGAATTTATAGGAAGTAATAATTGGGCAGTTTCAGGTGATAAAACCGATCTTGGGGTACCTATTTTATGTGGTGATCCACATTTAGGCTTAAGCCTTCCTTCTATTTGGTATGAAATGCAAATACATACACCAGATTTTAATGCTTATGGAGTTTCGCTTCCAGGTATTCCATTTATTATTATAGGATTTAATGAACATATTGCTTGGTCGCAAACGAATGTAGGGCATGATGTAGCTGATCTTTATAAAATCAAATGGAAAGATGCTTCTAAAATGGAATATTTGTATGATGGAAATTATAAAAAGGTAGATGTAAAAATTGAGGAATACCAAGTAAAAGGAAAGGGAACAGTAAGAGATACCGTTAAATATACCATATGGGGACCTGTTCAATTTGAATCAAAAAATAAAATAAATAAAGATTTAGCTTATCAATGGTTAGCACATCATGGTTCTGATAAAAATGAAATTACTACATTTTTTGAATTGTGTAAAGCGAAAAATTTTGATGAATACTATAAAGCATTACAAACATATAACGTTCCTGCACAAAATTATGTTTTTGCTTCTAAAGAAGGAGATATTGCTATAAGAGTTACAGGTAACTTTCCATTAAAAGAAAAAGATCAAGGACGTTTTGTAAGAGATGGTTCTAAATCATCATCTAATTGGAAAGGGTTTATTCCTAAAGATCAAATTCCTTTGGTTAAAAATCCTAGTAGTGGTTATGTTGCATCTGCGAACCAACATTCCACGTCACCTGCTTATCCTTATCTATATAATAGAGAACAATTTGAAGCTTTTCGAGGAAGAATTATTAATCGATTTTTAGCTGAAAAAGAAAAAGTAACGCTTCAAGATATGAAAGATTTTCAAAATAGTAATTACGATTTGAAAGCAGAAGAAGCCTTGCCTTTACTTTTAAATTATTTAGATACTAATGAAATCAAAAAACATTCTGAATTAATTTCTCAATTAAAAAAATGGGATTTTAATTATAGTGCAGATTCTAAAATGGCAACTTTTTTTAAAGTTTGGTGGAATACATTTTATTTTGATGTTTGGGATGAAATTCAAAATCATAAATATACTTTAATATATCCTACATCAATTAGAACCATACACTTAATGCGAGATGTTCCTCATAGTATATTTTTTGATGATCGTTCTACTCCTCAAAAAGAGGATTTAAAAGATATCGTTTCTAATAGTTTTATTGCTACTTTAAAAAAATTAGGAAATGATATTCCTACTTGGACAAAATATCAAAATTCTAGTATTAATCATTTGGCTCAAATTCCTGCTTTTTCAAGAGGAAATATGAATATTGGTGGAGTCAATTCTGCTTTAAATGCAATGACTTCTACTCATGGGCCTTCTTGGCGACAAATTGTAGTTTTAGGTAAAGAAATGAAAGCTTATGTTTCTTATCCTGGAGGACAATCGGGAAATCCAGGCTCTCCATATTATGATAATTTTATAGATACTTGGGCAGAAGGAAAATATTATGAAGCTCTTTTTATGAAAAATAAAGATGATCATCAAAGATTAATTGTTTCTAAAAAAGTATTTAATAAAAACTAATTTTTTGAAAAACAAAACTAAATGAAAGCAGTATTTATTGTTAAAAATTCTACTCCTGAAAAATCTTTTCAGATTAAGGAAACGGATCAACCTAAAGTGGCGAACCATGAAGTAGGAATTAAAGTAGAAGCCTTTGGTTTAAATTATGCAGATGTCATGGCTCGTTTAGGAATTTATCCTGATGCTCCGCCACTTCCTGCAATTGTAGGTTATGAAGTAGTAGGAAAAATTGTAGAAGTGGGTGCTGATGTACAAAATAGAAAAGTTGGAGATAGGGTAGTGGCAATGACGCGTTTTGGAGGTTATGCTGAATTTGCAAAAACAGATGCAAGAGCTACTGCAATTATTCCAGAAAATATGAATGCAGGAAAAGCAACAGCTTTAGCTACACAATATGGAACGGCATATTTTGCTGCTGAAGAAATGACTCGAATGCAAGAAGGGGATCATGTTTTAATTCAAGCAGCGGCAGGTGGCGTTGGTACGGCTTTAGTACAATTAGCTAAATGGAGAAAATGTACTATTTTTGGTACTGCTGGTTCTCAAAAAAAAATAGATTATTTAAAATCTCAAGGGGTGCATTATCCCATTAATTATAGAGAACAAGATTTTGTGAAAGAGGTAAAAAAAGTTGTAGGAGATAGAGGACTAGATTTAGTCTTTGATAGTATTGGTGGAAATTATATTAAAAAAGGATTTGGTTTGTTAGGAGCAGGTGGAAGAATTATTGGTTATGGTGCAGCACAAATGACCAATGCAAACTTTTTTAAAAAAATAAAAATTGGTTTAGGTTTTGGATTTTATTCCCCTATACAATTATTATCGAATTCTAAATCTATTATTGGAGTGAATATGTTACGAATTGCAGATCATCGTCCTGATACCATTGAACGATGTTTAAAAAATGTAGTAGCATTAACAGAACAAGGAATTTTAAATCCTGTAGTTGGGGCAGAATTTAAAATGAATGAAATTGCAAAAGCTCATGCATTTTTACAAGGAAGACAATCCACAGGAAAAGTTGTTGTTTATGTCAAATAGAAATTATTTTTTATTTTCTAATTGATATAATTTTTTAAGAATTGTTATTTGTCCTCTATGATGAACTTCATCTTCTGCTAAATGGTATAAAACCCATGCTAAATTATTTCCAGTATTAGGATTATATCCTTCTCTTTTTTTGAAAAATTCATGGCTATCTAATGATTGAATTTTATCAAATAACAATTGTTGAGAATAATCTAATTCTTCAATATATTCTGCAACAGTTTTATTAGGAATAATTAATTCTGGAATATATTTACCCATTTCCAAACCTGGCCAAAATATTTTTCTTTCTTCTTGAGATAAATGTCTTCCTTCAATAAATTCTATTCTAAAATAATGTCCACAAGAAATAAAATGAGATAATAAAACACCAATAGTATTCCAACCTTTAGCATATTGCCAATGTAATTCTTCTTGTGTAATATTTTGAATAACCTGTAATGTAGTTACTCTCGCATCTTCTAAGATTCCTAATAAATAATCTATAGAATGATCTTGTGTTTTTCCAAAAGGAATTAATGTTTTTCTTTCTACTTTCATGAATGCACTTTACCAAGTTAAAGAAATATCTATAGGATAATGATCAGATAATCCTACTGTTTCTAAATATATTTTTTTTCCTCCTTGTTTCCAATCTGGACCAATGAGTAATTTTCTTTTTTTAGCTACTTTAATTTTAGATTTATTTTTTCTCACAAAAATATAATCAATAGTTCTTTTTACAATATTTCCTTTTTTTTCTGGACGAGCATCAACCATGGGTTCAGGATTTTCGATATGTAAAATTTTAAGCATTTGATTGTAATCTTTTTTTTCTTTCATTTGACAATTCATATCTCCACAAATAATTACAGGAACATCTTCTTCATGATGGGGTTCTATTAATTCATCATAAATTTGATGAAATTGATGATTATTAATAATACGAGGATTTCCTTGAGTATGAGTGCCAATTAATTGAAAAATATTTCCATTAAATTCTCCTTCAAAAAGCATGGCTCCTTTTCTTGCCCATTTATTATCCAATTCAGTAGCTACTTCAAATTTCGTAGTAGCTTTTAAACTTAGAGGTCTGTCGCTGACTACCCAAATTCCACTATTAGTTTTTAAACTCAATCTTTTTTTATTTGCAGGACCATATTGATAAGGATATTTCTTTTTTAATGCTCTAGCTAATTTATTTCTTACCCTTCTATGAAAAACTTCTTGAAAAACAATAATATGATAATCTCTTTCATACATTTGATTTACAATTTGTTTTGCTCGAATTCTTTTTTTTGATTTATAATAAATAAAATAAGGTAGCATATGTATATTCCAAGAAAGTATTTTTAAAGTATCATCATTATCTGTATTAATAATTTTTTCATGTTCTAGCGTATGAGTAGAAAATAAATGATTTGTAGGTAAAGGAATTTCTGTTGCCTTTACATTTTGAATAAAAAATAGTACAATAATAATATAAACGTATTTCATAAAATATAAATTAATTATTTATAAATGTCCATTAAAATTTCAATATTTTCTTCTAGATTCTTTTCATTATCATAAAGTTCAATATTATAATTATTATATTTCATAGACATTTGTTTTTTTGATTTAGGTTGTAAAGAAAAAGCTATATAAGGCGTTTCTTCATTAAGAATTTTT
>JAHDII010000153.1 GCA_020630895.1 Saprospiraceae bacterium | reverse complement strand
CAATAAAAAATTTATTCTTGACTCTCCTTTTAAATATATTCCAAAAGATACATCAAATTTAAAAACTTGTGATCGTTTTCATCCTTATTGAATCAATAATAATTGACAATAAATAAAAACTATTTCAAAAAACAAGTTTATACTTTAGGCAAACCAACAGAAAATTGAGAACCTTTATTAATTATACTGCTCACATCTAAAATACCTTTATTTAATTCGACTAATTCTTTTACTAAATTTAATCCTAAACCTGTTCCTTTTTCTCCAGCGGTCCCTTGTTCACTTTTTTTATCTAAGGTGAAAAGTGTTTTTAATTGTTCAGCAGAAATACCCGTTCCTGTATCATTGATTACAATAAAAACTTTATTGTCTTTTACTTCTGTTCCTACAGAAACTGTTCCTCCTTTAGGAGTGAATTTTATGGCATTACTTACTAAATTTCTTAATATCGTATTCAAAGCAGCCTCATCTGCATGAACTTGTATATTTTTATCTACTTCAGAAACTAATTTTATTTCCTTAGCTTCTGCATTATTCTGAAACATTGCAAATGTATTTTCTACAACATTTTGAATGGATAATGCTTTGGGTTGATAAGGAATTACTCCTTGTTGTAATAAAGCCCAATTCAATAAATTATCTAATAAACCTCCTAATTGTTTGGCGGTGTTATCTACACGGGTTGCCAAGCGTTTTAATTTAGGTTTGTCATCTTTTTCCACATAATGTTCCATTAAATTTCCTACACCATCTAATGCTACAATTGGGCTGCGAATATCATGAGCAATAATTCCAAAAAATTTATCTTTTGTAGCATTGAGTTGTTCCAGTTGGATTTTTTGTTCTTCTACTTCTTGTCTCGATTTTTTTAATTTTTGATATAGATATAATCCTAATAATAATAAACCTAATAAAGCAGCAGCAATAGTTAAATAAAGCGTATTCCTAGAACTTAAAAGTTCTGCTTTTAATTCTGCTTCTTTTTGTGATTCAACAGCTCCTTCTACATCTTGTGTTACTTTTTCTTTTTGTAAAACGGCATTAGATTTTTCATTTCTTATACTATCATACATGATAAAATAATCATTGAAATAACTCAACGAAGATTCAAAATTTTTACGTTCTTTTTCAATATTAGATAATAATAAAGTAGCATTTATTAAATGTCTATTATTATTAATTTCTTTGGCATACTTCAAAGCAGCAGTTGCAGAAGAATAAGCTTCATCAAATTGTTGATTTTCAAAATAAATATGCCCTATTTGTTGATAACTATCGGAAATTTGATCCTTGCTTTTTGTTCCTAATAAGGATATATTTTTTTTAAAATATTCTATTGCCTTATCATATTTTTTTTGTCTTTGATATAACTGTCCTTTATAAAAAAATATAAATGCCATTTGAGTGGTATCTCTAATTTCTTGAAAAAAACGATAGGCTTTATCAAACAATTCTTCTGCTTCTTTTATTTTTTTATCATCCTTACTTTTAACGGCTTCTCTACCTATACTACTACCTAAATTACCCATTAGCAAATGTTGCATCCATTTATCATCACTTTTTTCAAAACATTCAATAGCTATTAATAAATTTTTGATTCCTTTTTCAAATTCATCTCTTTCAGAAAAAATAGTAAACATATGATTGTGGAAATAACCTTGATCCCTAAATAACTGATGCTTTTTACTGAGTTCTATTCCTTTACGAGTATAAATTAATGCTTGTTCATAATCTGCTATTAAGCGATATTTTGAAGCAATAGAATATAATATAGGTAAGGTTTTTTCTGGCATTTTGGTTTTCTCAATAATACTTAAAGATTCTAAAGATATTTTTAATGCTTTTTCTCTGTCACCTAATTTAGAATAATACGTCGCATAATCCATTAATAATTCTCCATAAGGAAGTGGATATTCTCCATAATCTTTTAATAATTCTATAGCTTGTTCAAACAATTTTTTGGCTGGGTCATAATCATTTTTTACTAACATTAAATAGGCTTCTCGATGTAAATATTGTCCCCTTAAAAAATTGGGAGCATCATCAGGTAATAATGCAGTCCCCGCTTTTATATATTGTTCTACTTTTTCAAAATTTCTAAAACTCGTCATTACTCGAACCAATTCTAAATAGGACTGACTCGCTTCTAATTTTTTGTTTTGTTCTTTATATAATTGAATAGCTTGTAAAATACTATCTTCTTTGATTTTATCTTCTTGAGTTTGTGAAAAAAGAGAAGTACTAATACACAAAATAAAAAGGACAGCTATGATATTTCTCATAATAATTTATTTTAAAGGTGTTGAGTTTTTAATAAAGATAATAAAAAATGGTTTATTTTTATTTATATCAACTTTTTGAATAAAGAAGTTGTATAAAAACAAACACTTAATTAATAATGACAAAAAAAAGAAGATTCAAAAAAAGATATATTCCATTCATTATATTTTTAATTTTTTTAGGAATTTCAAAATCAGGATTATTATCTTTTAGAAAAAGTGAAGCAACTATTCAAAAAGAATTTCAAAAAATAAATGTCTCGTCCCCTCAAATTTTATTTTATGAAGATGAAAAAGAAAAAAGAACAACCAGATATTTATTAAGTCGAAATGATACAACGTCTTATCTAGTTGTAATGCTTCATGGTTCGCCTGGTTCTTCAACAGATTATATTGATTTTTTTAAGGATGAAAAATTATTAGAAAAGGCACAATTATTATCTATCGATAGAGCAGGTTTTGGTTATTCCAATTTTGGACGTTCTGAACCTTCTTTAAAAGAACAAGTAGATCTTTCTATTCCTATTATTAAAAAACATGGAAAACATAAAAAAATAATTTTAGTAGGACATTCTTATGGAGGACCTTTTATTTGTAAATTAGCAATGGATTATCCTAATTTGATAGATGGTCTAGTCATTATTGCAGGTTCCATTGCTCCTGAATTAGAACCTTACGAGCCTTATAGAAAATGGCTCAATTTTCCCATTATTCGTTGGATCATTCCTACAGCATTTAAAGTATCTAATCAAGAAATTTTACCCCTAAAAAAAGAATTAAAAAATATGTTGTCTTTTTGGAATAACATACAGGTACCTGTTGTCGTTATTCAAGGAGAAAATGATGGTTTTGTACCTAAAGAAAATGCTAATTTTGCTAAAAAAATGTTAATTAATAGTCCTTTAGTAGATATAGATATTATTCCTAATGGAGATCATTTTATATTGTGGTCAGAACATCAAAAAATTGTAGAAAAAATATTAACTTTATTGTAATAGACTTTATCATGAATTGTTTTTTATGTAAGACAAATTAGAAATATACAAGGCATTTTTTGAAAAGCGTAGCCATAGCTACGGTTGAGAGAAATAACAGTTTACCACGCATTTAGCGTGGAAGTAGATTTTCAAAAGATCAATTTGGCTATAATCAATAATTCGCGATAAAATCTAACTATCATCCTTAATAAAATTTATAAAAATGAAGTGGATTATATTCATCTTTGCATTGAGTTTTTTTTCTTTTTCAACTCCTAATATTATAGAAGAAGAAACAGGAACAATTAAAGTGGTTTTAACAGGAGTAAAACCCAATAAAGGAATTATGAGAGTAGCGATTTATAATAAAAAAGATAATTTTTTAGATCGTGATTCAGAAATCATGAGAACGAATGATCGAGCAGGAAATTCTACAACGCAAACCACTTATTTTTATAATGTTCCTAAAGGAAAAATAGCTGTAGGTTGTTATCAAGATGTCAATGAAGATTGGAAACTCAACGGTAATATGGTTGGTATTCCCAATGAAAAATATGGTTTTTCTAAAGTACCCAAATCCAAGTGGCGTAAACCTCGTTTTGATGAAGTAGCTATTGATTATGATGGTACAGAAACTACGGTTAATATAGAATTAAAATATTGGGGTGATTATTAAGCATTCAATATCTTAACTACCATTTCTTTCAATAATTCACTTTCAGGAGTATTGACATTATTTACTCCTTTATATTTTAAATCATATTCTTTTAAAATAGAAAAAATAGATTCTATTTGTGGGCGAGAATAATAACGAAGTGATTTTCTAAATTTTTCAACTCTAAATTTTGCAGCATATTGAGCTTTACTAGGATTAGAAAATTTGAATCCTAAAGCTTGAGCCATTTCTAAATCAGAAGAACGATGAAAACTGATAGCAATATATAATTTTGAAAAAAATCCATATAAGGAAGAAAGGGTCATCATTAAAGGATATTTTTTAGAATTACTAGAAAAATGATGAACAATTTGAAAAGTTTTAAATTGATTTTTTGAACCTATGGCTTCTTGTAATTCAAAAACATTATAATCTTTACTAATTCCAATATTATCTTGAATATGTTGAGGAGTAATTTTTGTTCCTTTTTTTAAATTAATAGATAATTTTTCTACTTCATTTACAATTTTAGATAAATTACTTCCTAGGTGTTCCGTTAATAATTCTAAGGCATTATTTTCAATACTAAAACCAACAGATTGAATATGATTTTGAATCCATTGAGGAATTTGATTTTCATATAATTTTTTAGATTCAAAAACTGTTGCTTTTGCTTTTAATGCTTTACCAAAAGCAGAACGCATATCATATTTTTTGTGCTTGTAACAAATCAATAATAGGGTAGTAGGGCTTGGCTTTTCTATATAATCTTTTAATTCAGCTAGGCTTTTCATTTCTTGAGCTTCCTTAACAATAATTACTTGATGGGAAGCCATCATTGGAAAACGATAGGCATTATCTCTTACTGTTTTATAATCATGTTCTTTACCATAAAATACACTAAAATTAAAAGATTTTTCTCCTTCAGTTAAAATATCATTTTCAAAAAATTGAGTGATTTCATCAATAAAAAAAGATTCTTCACCATGTAAAAAATAAACAGGTTTAAAGTCCTTTTTTTTAATAGATTCTATAATTTGAATATGCGACATTTCTTAAGCTTGATATTGTAAAGAAATGTAAAGATATAAATAAAGTCTCCGTTATTAAAAATAAAAGCTTTTAGATTGAATTACCTAAAAGCCTTTATTTAAAAAATATATTAATTGGTTTAAAAAGGGAGATCATAATAAATACCTGTATGGATACCATAGGTGGTATATCGTTGTTCTAAAGGATAATATTTAGAGGTAATAGATTTTGGAGTATATTTAAGATGTCCTCCTACTTTAAAATATACATTAGGATTAATTTTTACATTAAAAGAAATTCCAGTATGGGTTGTGATAGCAATATTATTTTTATAGGTATCAAGAGTAGTAGTATTTCCATAATCATAATAAATACCTGTATAATGCATCATATAACCTGATGTGTAGGTTTGTAAATTGAAATATCCTCCTGCTTCAAAATTTGTGGAGAAATTTTTATTTCCTACTCTATAAGAAAAAATAAGAGGTAAATCAACAAACTCTATTTTGTTTAAAGCTTTTTTAGTTTTTTGAGGAATAAAACTAGGGAAACTAGCTTCTGCAGGAATAGGAATATCTAATAAATCTAAAGGAGAAGTATAATGAAACCTTTCTGTCATTCTACTAAAGTGAATACCTGTTCTAATTCCTAGACCTGATTGTGTTTGAAATTGAATATTTCCAGATAATTCTATTGTCCCTGTATGTGTTTCTGTTTCATTTCTTTCTTTGACATAATTTTCAAAGAATAATGTTTTAGCTTTTAACTTTTTGGTAGAATATCCAAAACCAAATTGGAATCCTAATTCAATACCAATTTTTCTAGTTCTAATTCCTCGTTTATTCCTTTTAGAAATATGTTCTTCTTCTTTCTCTTCTTCTAGTAATAATTCACCAAGAGGAGGATAAGGAAAAGGTTTAAGTTCTGCAAAGATTTTCTCTTCTTCCTCTTTTTCTTCCTCTTGATTTGTTTCTTCTTCCAGTTCTAATACTTCTTTTTTGTCCTCTATTTTTTCTTTTGATATAGGTTCTTGCTTTTGCATATAAATTATAGGAATAGCAGAAAAACTATTTTGCTTTTTTCTTGATAAAAGAAGGGGAGCAAAAACTGTTTTTTCAACAGCTTTTGTTCCTGAAAAAGTAGTTCCTTCCTTGATTGTTGTTATTGGTTGAACATTAGAAGTTTGTTCCTCTAATGTTTGGGAAATAAAGGGAGTTGTATTTGCATGAGTCGTTTGATGCAGTGTAGGTATATTATTAATATAATTAGTAGTCGGTTGATTTTCTAATTGAGATAAATGAATATTATTTGTATAAGATTGATTCTGAATCATAATTTGATGATCAGAATTAAATAGTAAAAGAGTAAGCATTCCTCCCCATAAAGCCGCAAAGAATATGAAAAAGAAAAATCGTCTTTTTTTCTTTTTTTCAGAATATCTAACATCATTTTTGATACTATTCCATAAATCATTAGTATCCACTTCTGATGAATGATTTTTTAACTGGTTTCTAATATGTTCCTCAAAACTCATACTCGTATCTTCTCTTGTTTAATTAACATTTTTTTTAAAAAATTTCTAGCTCGTACTAATTGAGATCTAGAAGTACTCTCTTTTATATTTAAAATGACTCCAATTTCTTTATGGCTATACCCCTCCAATACAAATAAATTAAATACTTGTTTAAAACCATCAGGTAATTGCTGGATGAGATTCATTAACTCTTCTGCACCTAAATGAGCATAAGCATCGGGAGGGGCTGAAGGTTGTTGTATTAATTCTCCTAATCCAGAAATTTCTTTTTTAAAACAACTTTTATCAAATGATTGTAATGCTGTATTAATTACAATTCTTCTCATCCAAGCAGTAAAAGAACCTATAGGCTTATATTTATGGATGTATTTGAATATTTTAATATATGACTCTTGTAAAATATCTTTAGCAGATTCATTATCACGAGCATACCTACGACTGACACTCATAAGCATAGAAGAGTACCGCTCTACCAATTCTTTTTGATAGAGAGGTTTTCCTTTTTGGCAACCTTCTATGATTTTTTCTTCTGTCAAATGATCATGATATTTGTTAATATTTTTTACAAAAAGCGACAATTCAAGTTATTACTATTTAAGTTACATCATTTTTATGAAAAAAGAAAACATTGGTTACCTGATTGTTACAATTGGATATTTTCCAATGTTTTCTAAATTACATAAATCTGAAAAGAATATTTTTTCTTCATTCGTTTCTGAAAATGGTAAAGTTTATGAATTCTTTAAAAAATAGTGAGAAAGAACTCACCAACTTTACCAAACCAGATTGCGTCATACCGTTTTAGTTGAGGTTATATATATTTATAATCATAAAAGATGCAAAAGTGCTGCATGAAGTAGAAAAAAAATTATCATTTTTGACATATTACCATACATTTCTCGCTAGCAACGAGAAAAAAACCTTTAATTTCTATAGTTTTCTTAGGAATAAAAGACAAAATTTATTTTTGTAATAACATCTAAAATTATCATTTTTGAAAAA
>JAHDII010000152.1 GCA_020630895.1 Saprospiraceae bacterium | reverse complement strand
TAATATAAATATGAGTTTTAAAACTATTTTAATATTAACCTTGGTCTGTGGTCTATTGAACTGTGGTCTTTACAAATTTATCCATAATTGAATTCAATATTAATAATTACATTCTTTTCAATACCATAGCAGAAGCACCACCACCACCATTACAAATAGCAGCTAAGCCAATTTCTCCATCATTTTGATGTAAAACATTATTTAGAGTCGTTAAAATTCTAGCTCCTGAAGTTCCCAAAGGATGACCTAAAGAAACGGCACCTCCAAAAACATTGACTTTATCTACATCAATATCTAAAACTTTATTAAAAGCTAAGGTAACTACAGAAAATGCTTCATTAACTTCAAAAAAGTCAACATCACTTTTTGAAAGACCTGCACGTTTTAATGCTAGAGGAGCTGCTAGAGTAGGGGCAGTAGTAAACCATTCAGGCTCTTGTGCTGCATCAGCAAAAGAAAGAATTTCAGCAATAGGAGTTAAGCCTAAAGCTTTTACTTTTTCTTCACTAGCAACAATTAAAGCAGCAGCACCATCATTAATAGTAGAAGCATTTGCAGCAGTTACAGTACCTTCTTTTGTAAATACAGCTCTTAATTGAGGTATTTTATCAAATCTTACATTTTTATATTCTTCATCTTCAGAAACTATAATAGGATCTTTTTTTCTTTGAGGAACAGATACTGGAATAATTTCTTCTTTAAATTTTCCTGATTCTGTTGTAGCAGCCGATCTTTTATAAGAATTAATAGCATAATTATCTTGCTCCTCTCTGCTAATATTATATTTGGTAGCTGTAGTATCTGCACAAACACCCATAGCTTGTTGATTATAAACATCTGTTAAGCCATCTTTTTGTAACCCATCTACTAAAGATCCATTGCCATATTTATATCCCCATCTTGCTTTAGGTAAATAAAAAGGAATATTGCTCATACTTTCCATTCCTCCTGCTACTACTAGATCATTCATTCCTAGCATAATACTTTGTGCTGCAAACATTACAGATTTCATTCCTGAAGAACATACTTTATTTACTGTTGTACAAGGAACATGATTTCCTATTCCAGCATTTAAAGCTGCTTGACGAGCAGGAGCTTGTCCTAAATTAGCAGAACAAACATTTCCCATAAATACTTCATTCACTTCCTCAGCAGAAACACCTGCTTTTTCCAAAGCTCCTTGAATAGCAAAACTTCCTAATTGAGTAGCTGAAAAAGATGAAAATACACCTCCAAAACTTCCTATAGGAGTTCTTACCGCAGAACAGATATATACTTTTTTCATGATTTTATAAATTTTATATGTTCAATTTTTTGAAAAATCTTAAGATTTTAAAATTTTATACTAAAAATAATTTTTTGAAGTTATTTGAATGAAACGTTATCTTTTTCATTGAATGCCGCAAAAATATAAATAATTATCTTATAGTTTAAGTACCTTTGCCGACATTAATGAGAAATAGCTATAATATATGTTTATAGATACCCATACTCATCTTTATTTGAAGAATTTTGATGAAGATAGAGATGAAATGATGCAAAGAGCTATAGATAGCGACGTTCGAAAATTCTACCTACCCAATATTGATTCTAGTTCTATTCAGAATATGATAGATTTAGAATCTCAATTTCCTAAGCAATGTTTTGCCATGATGGGATTACATCCTTGTTCTGTAAAAGAAAATTACAAGGAAGAACTTTTGATGGTTAAAAAGTGGTTAGAACAACGTGATTTTTGTGCAATAGGAGAAATAGGTATCGATTTGTATTGGGATACTACTTTTTTAGAAGAACAAAAAGATGCTTTTAGAACACAAATTCGTTGGGCTAAAGAATTGAAGCGTCCTATTGTAATTCATGCTAGAAATAGCATGGATGAGATATTAAAAATCGTAGAAGAAGAAAATAATGAAAATTTAAAAGGAATTTTTCATTGTTATTCAGGAAATTTAGCTCAAAGTGAAAAAATTTTAAATTTTGAAGGATTTTTATTGGGAATTGGAGGCGTTGTAACATTTAAAAATTCAGGAAAAGAATTGAGAAATATTATAGAACATATTGATTTAGAACACTTAGTACTAGAAACTGATGCCCCTTATTTAAGTCCAAGCCCTTATAGAGGTAAAAGAAATGAAAGTAGTTATATTCCTCTAATTGCAACAAAAATAGCAGAAATTAAAGGGGTAGAAGTACAAAAAGTAGCAAATATTACTACAAATAATGCAGAAAAACTTTTTATGCCTTTTGTTTAATTGCCGAAAAAATCTAATTTTACCGCTGTACTGCAATTAAAATTTTGTTTTTTACTAATATTTTGCAATTTTTGTGCAGTCAAGAATTTAAAAGAAAGTTCTTTTTATAAAAAATTGGAGAAGAGGAGAGGTGCCAGAGTGGTTGATCGGGCTACCCTGGAAAGGTAGTGTACTCGTAAGGGTACCGAGGGTTCGAATCCCTCTCTCTCCGCTGTAATTTTGTAAATTGTATTATAATGTATATTATTGCACATTATAATTTAATTATATTTAATAAATCTATTAACTAAATCTGACACGAAAAATCTCGTTATTATGCGAAAGTATTTAGTTCCTTTTCTTACTATGGGGCTTGTTACATTTGTAACAAATGCCAGCTATGCAAGTTCTTTCCAAGTATTGAAAGAAAAATTCATAGAAGGTGGTTGGTTGTTCATGAGTATTGTATTGGTAGCTTTAATTTTAGGGCTTGCATTCTCATTAGAGCGTATTATCACATTAAATATCGCTACGGCGAATACAGACAAACTATTAGCTCAAATTGATGATAACCTTAAAGCAGGTGATGTCAATGGTGCAATGGAAGTTTGTAAATCTACACAAGGGCCTACGGCTAGTGTTCTTTATGAAGGCTTAAAGCGTTCTGGCGAAGGACCTGACGGTGTTGAAAAAGCTATTGTTTCTTATGGAGCTGTTCAAATGGGACTGCTTGAAAGAGGCTTAATCTGGATTGCACTATTTATTGCTATTGCTCCGATGTTAGGATTCATGGGTACAGTAATCGGTATGATTGATGCCTTTGATAAAATCCAAGATGCTGGAGAAATTAGAGCAGGAGATGTTGCAGGAGGTATTAAGGTAGCATTATTAACCACGGTATTTGGTTTGATTACGGCTATTATTCTTCAAATATTTTATAATTACATTGTATCTAAAGTAGATAGTATTGTAAATAAAATGGAAGAAGCATCTATTGGCTTAATCGATTTAATGGTAGCCAATAATATTTTCAAGAAATAAATTTGTATAAAAGAGTAATTGATACTCTATAATTTTATTCAAATTTTTCTTTTAATTTTTAAAATTTAGCCAATCATGTATAGTTTTCTATCAAGATATGGACAATTAATCGGACTAGGCGTTGGCGTTTTAATAACATTAATATTTTTTGTTATTATTCTAGCCAATGGAGGTACTTTCGAAGAATTGAGAAATGATCCTCTTAATGATACACCAGAAAAGTTCTTAGCAGCTTTATCTCAAACATCAATTTTTGATATAGGGATTAATGCCGCTATAGCCTTAACTCTTGTAGGAGTTATTGCGATGTTTTCTTTAGGTGGTCTTAAAGCCATAGCCGAAAAATTATCACATATTGAAAATATTTCCAATATTCTAATGTTAGCAGCTATAGCATTAGGTACTATTTTCTTTCTATTGTTTACTTTGCCTATTTTAGGAGCTGATGCTAAAATGACTTTAGCAAAAGTAGGTTTAGGAATCGGAGGTCTTTTAGCTTTAGTAGGCTTAGGTCTAGATTTCCAAAACTCTAAAGGTGTTATTATAGGAATTGTAGTTATTATCGCATTATATTTCTTGGGGACATATGCTTTAAATCCAGCAGATTCCGAAGATGTATTACTTGCAATTACTAAAAATAATAATGAAGTATTAGATGCTGCGGGAAATATAGATCCGACTGCTTTAAGTTATGTTTCTGAAAGCAAGAGTGCAAGTATTTCTGGTGGTTTAATCATGACAGGTTTAATACTTGTTATTTCTGTAGTATCACTAATAGGTTCTGAAATTTGGAGTATGTTCCGTTAATTTTTTAATATAATTTAATTTTATATTATGCGACTTAGAAAGAAAAAAGAACGGGTATCTACAGAAATCAATGCAGGGTCTATGGCAGATATTGCCTTCCTTCTTTTGATTTTCTTCTTGGTAACAACAACCATTAATCCAGAAAAAGGAATTGCGGTTAAATTGCCACCATGGTCTGATGAAGAAGTAGATCCTACTCAATTGAATACTCGAAATGTATTTTCTGTATTGATCAATTTCAATAATGAATTGTCTGTTCGTAAAGAACCAGCTGAGCTTAAAGATTTGAGAGCAGATGCTAAGGAATTTATTATGAATCCTACAGGAAGAGAAGATTTATCCGAAAGTCCAGATAAAGCTATTATTTCATTAAAGAATGACCGTGGTACTAAATATGAAATGTACTTACAGGTTTATAATGAACTAAAAGGTGCTTATAATGAACTTTGGGATGAAGAAGCAGCAAGAAGGTTTCCTGGAAAGAAATATGAAGATCTAAAAAGAGATCAGAAAAAAGCTATTCAGAAAAAAATACCTTTAGTAATTTCAGAAGCAGAACCTGTTGATGCACAAGGAACAGGAAAATAAAAATGATTCTTTTATCAACATAATTTTAACGAATCATGTCAAAATTTAAAAAAAGAAAAGGGGGAGGCTCCCCTGGAATTAGTACAGCATCATTACCTGATATTGTATTTATGTTATTGTTTTTCTTTATGGTAGTAACTGTAATGAAGAATGAGGACTTGATGGTAGATGTATCTGTTCCCAAAGCCGATCAATTAAGAAAAATGGAAGATAGGAGTTTAGTCTCTTATCTCTATATAGGAAAACCATTGCCACAATTTCAAAGTGAATATGGTGATGCTCCTCAACTTCAATTGAATGATAAGTTTTCTTCTATAGATAGAATCTCTTATTTTATTCAAGCAGAAAAAGATGCTTTGCCTGAAGATAAGAAAGATAAAATGATTGCTTCTTTACGTGTTGATGGTGATGTAACTATGGGTTTTGTTACTGATGTAAAAACAGAATTGCGTAAGGCAGGACAATTAAAAGTAAATTATGCTGCTATTCATGGAGAAGTAGGAAAATAATTTCTTTTGTGTTATCATTAAAAGGTCAATATCTATAATTTATAGGTATTGACCTTTTTTATTTTTAAATGGATGAATTAAATGATGAAACTCCCTCTAAATTATACTTGTGTTGCTGCTCAAAATACTGATAGCATAGCTATTAAAAATGTTATTTTTACAAGTTTACAAGAATATGGATTACCTATTGATCCAGGAAAAACAGATGCAGATTTGAATGCTCCAGCAGATTTTTATCAAGAAGGATATTTTGGCTTAATAAAAGATCCTCAAAAACAAATTGTAGGGACATTTGGAATATTAGAATATGAGAAGGGGGTAGGAGAAATTAGGAAAATGTATTTACTTCAAGAACATCGAAGAAAGGGAATAGGACATTTTATGATGCAATTTTTATTTCAAAAAGCTAAAGAATTATCTTTTCATAGAGTTGTTTTAGAAACAGCCACTGTTCTTGAAGAAGCTATTATCATGTATGAAAAATATGGTTTTCAATTAGATCCATCTGCTCCCCATACTGCTAGATGTGATAGAATGTACTTTTTAGATTTGGCATAAAAAAAGCTATATCGAATTAGTGATATAGCTTTTTGACCTACAATGTTATTTCTTTTCTACTCCTGTTTAAAAACTCGTTTTATAGCTAGAGAAAGTTCTTTAATGTTTCTAGAGCCAATAAAAAATTTGTTTCCATCTTCAGTCGTTAAACTTAAACCACTTCTACCAGAAAGACTAAATACATTTTCATTACTAAAATGAACATTCCAGCCGTTCCATTGGGCTAATTGAGGAGTTTGAACAATTTCACAATGTGTTACATTTTCCCATTTAATTTTTTGGCGTTTTTTTTTCCAAGGATAATAGCTAAAACTAATATGATTTTTGGTCATTCTTACAGATAACTTGACTTTAATAAAATAAGTTAGTGCAATAAGTAAAAGCATTAATAAAGGTAAAAATGTACTAATAGGCATCGCATTTTCAATGCCTGAAATAAAATTTTGTTCAATAAATCTATACGTTAATCCTATAGATAAAAAGCTAAGGATTGCAATCATATCCCAACTTTTTGATTTTTGTTCTTCTGTGAAAATCTTCTTAGCCATAAGCTCCACTTTTTCTATGTTAAAAAATAATTTACCACAAATTTACATTAAATTAACATTGAAAACAAGTGAAACTCTATATTTATTGAATGTTTAACATTTATACTAAGTAAATACTAAGTCAAAGTTGATTAAAATTTCATGCTATTATATATTGTAGATGCAAAAGAAAGTTATATTTTCAAGGAATCATTTATTGCTAGAACAAAAATATAACGTATGCAACGCTTCATTTTCACTCTTTGCCTGATTATAGGAATTTCATCGATTTTAAAATCACAAAATAAACCTATCCAATTAGAAGAAGAAAGTAATATACAAAAGTGTTATTTTCCAATTACTGTAGAAGAAGGTCGTAATATTCATTTTAATAATCAGTTACCTGAAAATTGGAAATGGGATTTTGAAAAGGCTTTTTTTATTCCAGAAAATGAATGGGCGGACACCATTTTGGCAGAGGGACAATATATAGAAGTAAAAAGAGATGGAAATTTCATTGATTTCTCACTGTATTATCATCATAATATAAGAACTCATTTATTTCAGATAGGAGATAATTTTTATGTTATAATTAAAGATGTTTTTGGCAATGATATTCATCCCCAAAAAGTGAATTACAAAAATGAGTCTTTAATTTTTAGTAAAAAGTATAATGGATTTTTATTAAAAAATCCTAAAGAAGAAAAAGTAGAATTAGAAGTGATTTTTGAAAAACAATTAGCTTATTTTTCTTATGAAATTAATAATTATAAAAGAAAAAATTCTAAAAATAAAGAGAATAAAATAAAAGCTTATTTTATTCAGTCTAAAAATGGAAAACCGTATCAACAACCACTACAATTAGAAATAAGGGAGTCTTCGTCAAAAGTAATTTTAGAAAAGAAAACAATTCCTACCAAAGAGGGAAGATATATTTTTGATTTTGAATTAAATGATTCTTTAAAGATAGATAAATATTATAGTATTAATTATTTTTTTGGAAAAGGAAAAAAACAAGAAAAGTGGTCTAAGTCTTTTATGCTATCAGATTATGAATTAGATGATATTCAATATACTTTTCGAGCAGTACAAGATTATTTTTACAGTGATGATAAAATTATTTTAGAAGCAGATGCTAAATATGCGACAGGAAGAAGGGGAGAGAATGTAAAAGTAGATATTGTAGTTTTAGCGAGCTCTGCAAAGGATTATGTTTTAGATTCTGTAATTGTTCAAGATACTTTGTGGGT
>JAHDII010000151.1 GCA_020630895.1 Saprospiraceae bacterium | reverse complement strand
GTCCGTCCACGACCTCTACTGAAATTTTAAAACTCTTGTGAATCAATGATTTATGAGAGTTTTTTTAATTTCCTAACTCTTTTACAGCTAACCAAGCCATTAAACCAATACTCAATTCCATACAATCTTCATCAATATCAAATGTTGTAGTATGAACGGGAGAAGTAATTCCTTTTTCTTCATTTCCTGTTCCTAATCTATAAAAACAAGCAGGCATTATTTGGGAATAATAAGCAAAATCTTCAGCAGTTAAACGAAGAGGTAAATCGACAACATTTTCTTTTCCTAAAAATTCGATCGCCCATTCTTTTGTATTTTTAGCTAATTGTGGATTATTATATAATGCAGGATATCCTCTTCTAATTTCAAAATGACAAGCTCCTCCCATCCCTTCAGCAATCATTTCTGCCATTTTTTTCATTCTTTGATGTGCTTCATTTCTCCAATCTTCATCAAAAGTTCTAAATGTACCTAATAATTTAACTTCATTAGGAATAATATTCGTAGAACCACCTGTAGAATTAATTTTCCCTAGGGTTAAAACAGAAGGCATGGCAGGATTAGCATTTCTACTTACGATTTGTTGTAAAGCGGTAATAATATGTGCTGTAATTACAATAGGATCTATACAATCTTGAGGCAAAGCACCATGTCCACCTCTTCCTGTAACACTTACATAAATTTCATCAGCAGATGCCATATATATTCCTTGCTTAAGTCCAATTTTTCCAGCCGCCAAAGGAGGATGTACATGTTGTCCTAAAATAGAAACAGGAGTAGGATTTTCTAAAGCACCTTCTTTGATCATAATAGATGCTCCTCCAGGAAGACGTTCTTCTGCGGGTTGAAAAAGTAATTTAATGGTTCCTTCAAAATCAGAGGAGCAACTTTTTAAAATTTTAGCAGCTCCAAGAAGTGAAGCCGTATGTACATCATGCCCGCAAGCATGCATAATACCATCTTTTTTAGATTTATAAGGAACATCGTTCGCTTCAAGAATAGGTAAAGCATCTATATCTGCACGAAGGGCAATAATCTTTTTGTGAGGATTCTTTCCTTCAATTAAACCGAGTACCCCATTATCTGCGATACCATGTTCAAAAGGAATATCATATTCTTTTAATTTATCAGCAATAAATTTTCCTGTTTCTACTTCTTCAAAAGATAATTCAGGATTCATATGTATATGACGACGAATGTTAATAGCTTCTTGTTGATATTGGGCAGCAAGCTTTTTAATCTTATTTTTCAACATAATTATCGATAATTTCTACTTGCAAAGATATATTATTTTAACTTAGGAGAATCAAATGATTGAATAATAAAATGAATAGCCAATATTGTACAAATTGTCATCGACCAATAGAGAAAGGAAATGATTTTTGTTCTCATTGTGGACAAAAAAAAGATATTTATAAAAAAGAATTAGGACAACTTTTTAATCAGTTTTTTGGAAGTATTTTTAATTGGGATTCTAAAGTTTTTTTAACTCCACTAAAATTATTAAAACCAGGGTTTTTAACTCAAGAATATTTTAAAGGACGTAGAAGCCGCTATACACTTCCAGGTAAATTATTACTATTTTTATTATTAGGATATTTTTCTATAATAATGATTCATTATAGCAGTAATTTAAACAATTTGGATATTCAAGATGAGTCAAAAAATGCTGTTGCTGTAGAAAAATTTATAAATAAAAATAAATCTAAAATTCTTGTAAAAATGTCTCCACATAATACAGATAGTTTGATACTTTCTGATAGCCTGACTCATGCTTATTTTGATTCATTACACACCTTTGTTACTAAAAAAACAAATAATAGCAGAATTAATGTTTCATTTAATGGAGATTCATTAGCAATCTCAAAACATGATTTGTACACTTTAACAACAAAAGAATTATTAGATAAACATAAAGTTGAAGGGTTTATAAATAGAATATTTTACCGAAATCTTATAGAAAATATAAAGAACCCAAGTGCCTTTTTAAATACGATTATGTCGAGAGTTCCTTGGGGCGTTTTGTTATCATTACCATTATTAGCAATAGTATTATTAATATTATATATTAGGAAAAAACGATACTATGTAGAACATGTTGTTTTTTTAATTCATTGTTTTTCCTTTATATTTCTAATGAGTACTCTATTTCTAATTTTTGGTCTTTTCACACAAATTAATGGATGGATATTAGGAACTCCTTTTATTCTAGGGGCTATTTATATATTATTTGCGATGAAAAATTATTATAAGGATAGTAATTTTAAATTGTTACTGAAATATATTTTATTTTTATTCTTGTCCTTATTTGTATTTGTACTAGCATTTTCAATTATAGCCTTCTTTAGCTTTTTTGTTTTTTAAACTTTCAGTGTATATTTAAGGACTTTTGCAACATTTCCCTATTCGTTGCTCTAGAGCAACGAATAGGGAAATGTTAAAGTTTTAAATAGTGTAACTTTTTTACTTAAAAAAATTGTTTTTATCACTAATTTGATGTATCTTTGTTGTAGACATAAGTACAATAGAATACAATTAAAGCCATATAGAAATGAAACTTGTCAAACAAACAAAATTGAAATTCCAAGACTCTAAATCAGATAAAGTATATGAAGTAGATTTATGTGATGCAGGAAACAATACTTACCTTGTAAATTTTAGATATGGAAGAAGAGGTGCTACTCTTAAAGAAGGAACAAAAACAGAAAGTCCCATTTCATTAGAAAAAGCAGAAAAAACCTTTAATACTTTAGTTGCTTCAAAAAAGAAAAAAGGATATGTAGATGAACAAGGAACAACTATTCAAATTGATACACCATTACCTACAAATATTGAAGGAAAAAATTCTAGAGAAAAAGCCATTCTTTCTCATTTAGATTTAGCCATTAAAAATCCTTCAGCTCAAGTCAAAAAAAATTGGAGTATAAAAAGAGTAATGTGGAGAGCAGGTGAATTAAGATTAAAATCAGCTATACCATATTTATTACATCTTTTAGGAAGTGGAGATGATATACATACCTATTCTTGTATTTGGGCATTAGGTCGTTGTGGAGTTGGTTCTGAAGGAATAAAAGCCATTCAAAATTTTACTACAGGAGCAAGACCACAACATATTAAAAATTTAGCAACAATTGTTGTATTAGATATTACAGAAGGAGTAGAAAATAAAAAAATAATTGCTGAAATTTCATCCAAAATTCCTCCTGTATTTTTATCTAAAATAGAAGAAAAAAATACTACTACTTTTCAAAATATATTGAATGAATTTGTAAATGTAAGAAAAACTAAAAAGTTTGATTTTTTAGTGAACTTATATTTAATTTCTAATGAATATCCTCAAATTAAAAAACCACTTACAAATATTTTAAAAACTATTCCATTTCGTCCACCCTATTTTAAAGCTATCAGAAGTATTTTTAAATTATCGGAATATAGAAATGATGGACAATTTTATGGAATGTTAGCTTATCGTTTTGAAAAAGAAAATCATTTTTTCAATAGATCAAAATATTCTAGTGGTGTTTGGTCTTCTAGTGGTTGGATTTCTAATGTAGAAGCAGAATTAAAAAAAGAAAATTCTAAATTAGCTTTTTCGAATCAAACAAAATCATACATCAACCGTCGCATTTGGAAAACTCTACATAAATTAACTGAAGAAAAAGATATTGATTATGTAAAAATAGCTACAGGTATTTTATTATCTTATGATAAAAATAAAGATTACAAAAGACCTTCAAAAGATGTAACTTGGAAATATAATAATAAAACAAGACGATACAATAAAAAAACACTTCATTTTGATTCTTATGCCAATAGTTTATTAATGAATTATATTTTGTATGCTAATTCTTCTAGATATCAATATTCTAAAGATAGAAAAAAATGGCATTGTATAGGAACGTATCGTCCAGGAATGGAAGCACCAAAAGAAAGAGAAGAAGCTTGCCCTGAATTATGGGATAAAATACCTAAAGTTTATATTCATTTATTAGCAGAATCAAATGTGGAAAAAATAAATGAATTTGCATTAAAAAATTTAAAAGATCATAAAGAATATAAAAATTTAAAAAATAAAATTGATTTTAATTTAATTCAATTATTGATACAAAAAAAATATAAACCTACAGCTGTTTGGGGATTAAATTTAGCGAAGGAAAAATATAATCCAGAAAACCCAAATCGAAAATTAACTTTGATTATGATTTCTTCTGAATTAGAAGAAGCAAGAACATTAGCAAAAAAATGGATTTCTGAAAATTATAATTTTTATTTTTCAAATACAGATTTTATTTTATCCATGACTTTACATCAGCATAAAGATATTAGAGATTGGATGAAAAAAGATATGCCTGTAATTACTAAAAATTTAACAAAAGCACAAAAACAAGTTTTAGTAGGAAGAGTTATTTCTCATATGTTGAATTTAGAAAATAATAATAATACCAATCTTTTAGCGAAAGAATATGGAGAAACTTTATTATTAAATTTTTCTGACTTATTAAAAACAATTGGCTTTGATATTATTAAAGATTTATTACAACATAAATTAGAAGAAAATCAAAAATTTGCAGGAGAATTAATTTTACGTCATGAAACTCCAGCAGAAAAAATTCCAACAGATTTATTTAATGAATTCTTACATGCTAAAAAATCATTTTTAAGAGAAATTGGAATTAAATTATTTGGACAATTTTCAGATAATTCTTTACTAGGAAAACAAGATGAATTAATTCGATATGCAACTTCAAAATTAGCAGATGTAAGAACTGCTGTAAAACCTGTAATTAAAAAATTAGCGAATCAATATGAATCTTTTGCAGAAGATTGTGTGAATAAATTTGTTCCTGTTTTATTAAGAAAAGAAACCTATGAAGGAGTTCATCAAGATACATTTAATTTATTGACCAATGAATTAAAAAAACATTTAAAAATAATAGAAAGAAAAAAAATATTTCGTCTATTAAATTCAGAGCATACAATGGCTCAAGAATTAGGAACTGTTTTAGTAGATAAATATATTCCTGCTGAATCTTTAAGCGTCAGCAACATCATACGTTTGGCTAACCATGAAATACTTTCTGCTCGACAAGTGGCTTGGAGAATGTTTAATGAAAATGTAGCTAGAATGAAGTATGAAAGGGAAGATGCACTTCGATTAATGGATTCTGATTGGGAAGATACAAGGAATTTTTCTTTTGATTATTTTAGAAAAAATTATAAAGAAAAAGATTGGACTCCAGAATTATTAGTAGGAATTTGCGATAGTGTAAGAAAAGATGTTTCTTCTTTTGGAAGAGAATTAATTACTCAATATTTTAAAGAAGAAGATGGTACAAATTATTTAATGAAATTAAGTCAACATCCTACTTCAGAATTACAATTATTTGCTACAAATTATTTAGAAAGATTTGCTTCGGATGATTTAGAAAAATTAAAAAATTTAGAATTCTTTTTTGTTACTGTTTTATCACAAGTGAATAAAGGAAGAGTCGCTAAAAATAGAGTATTACATTTTTTAAGAAATGAAGCTATGAAATTACCTGAAGCGGCTGAAATAGTTGTTAGAATTTTAGATAATTTATCTCTAACAATTGCAATTGGAGATAAATCTACTTGTATAGAAATGATGAGAGATATTCATGAAAAATATCCAGAAATTAAAATTCCAATTTCTTTAAAACCTGTAGAAAGTTAATGTGTTTTTAATAACCACAAAAACAAAAAAATAAATTATCTAAAATTTTAATTTTCTTTACAATGAAATTTAATTATAAATACGGCGGTAGTAGTTCAGTTTCAGGAAATGCTTCTTCAACAAATATGTCTTTTGCTCCAGACACATTAAGACAACCTACTTTTTTTGTTGGGCAATTAGGAAAACATATTCCTTTTAGAGAATCTATTTCTGCTTTACATGATGTTGTTATTTCTGATTTAAGATTTAAACCCAAAGATAAAACTCAATATTTAGAATGGGTAAAATCTCAAGAAGATATTTGGTTAAGTGAATACGTGGGACAAAAAGTTGGTTCTAAAGAAAATATAGAAGAACAAATTAAAAAAGTTAGAGAAGAATTAAAAGTTGTAAATGCGGAACAACAAAAAGTAATGGGGCCTTTTAATAAATCTAAAAGAGATTATTTTAATTATATTTATAAAAGAGATTATGATGCTTGGTTTGTTTTAGACCCTGTAATTACTATTCATCCTGATGAAATATTTTTTGAGTGTTTTTCTCAAGATGAATCTACTTATGGAAAATTAGGTTGCAACTATAATGTTTTTAAAAAAATAAATGAATTTGAATGTGGAACAACTAATATAGATTATTCTCAAGCTCTTTATAATGAATTTCAAAAAATAAGAGATTATAAAGAAACAGAATTTAAAGTTGATCCAAGTGGTTTTGAAGTAGCAACAGAAAATGAAGATGTATATAAAGAAGTAAAAATTGATTTGCCAGATAGTTGGGTTCGTGGATTTTTACAAGTGAGTTCTGCAATGACATTAGATGGTGTTACTTTTGATTTGCATCCAATGGATGTTTATAATATTTGTTTATACTTAAGACGTTACAAAGAAAAACATGGACCTCGTTCTATGAAATATATATTAAAACCTAACGAGCCTATTAAAATTATTTTAGAGCCTTGGAATTATGAAATAAAATGTCCTCGTTCTATTTATAAAGGAGATAAAGAACAAGAAGTTAGAGTTTGGGGAAGAAGAAGGATTTTAATTTTAGAAAGATTATTATCTGTTGCGAAAAAATTTACAGTTACTTTATTAGGAACAGGTTTACCTTCTTTTTATGTAGCAGATTTAGGAGATATGAATTTTACTTTAGGTCTTTCTGGCTGGACAGCCAATGATTGGTCGAGAGCAGGAAATTTTGATTTAATGGCTCCTAGAATGAAAGTGGATGACATTACAAAGCAAACGGTTTTTAATGCTTTAAAAGAAAATTGGGTAGAAGATGTCAATTCTTTATCTCATCGATTAGGCTTAGCAACGGATGTTGTAGCTGGAGCATTATCTGCATATACTCAAGCAGGACGTGTGATCTATGATATGAAATTAAAAAAATATCGAGTTCGTGAATTAAGCAAAGATCCATTACCTATGCATTTACTTAGATTTGCCAATCCAAGAGAAGAAACAGCCACTCGTTTAATTGACCAAAATAAAGTAACAGTTCAAGCAACTGAAAGAGATAATATGCTTCAACTTTCAGGAACAGTAAGAGATAAAAATAGAACATATCATCCATCAGTAACTATTGATAAAGATGAAAGAATTACTCAAGGTTCATGTAGTTGTAATCATTATAATATGAATAAAATGCGAAAGGGACCTTGTGAACATATTCTTTCATTAAGAATGAAATTTAATAAAGAAAACACTCGATTTTAAAAATTGAAGATTCAACTTTTAAAATCAAAAAAGATAAAAAGTTATCTTTTAATAAATTGACATCATCATTTTTGATAATAAAGATCTTGCTATCGGTTGCTGCAATCGGCATCCATGTTTTATACTATACCATATT
>JAHDII010000150.1 GCA_020630895.1 Saprospiraceae bacterium | reverse complement strand
TATAAATATAATGTTTTGGTGTAGTTCTCAATTCTCCTTTATTATTATGAATTACTTTTCCTAAATAATAATGATAGATTGGAACAATGCTTAAATTAGTCGAACTGAAACAACCAGCAAATATTTTTACAGTATCTTTTTTTTGAGCAAAACGATAAAAAACATCTTTGACATCATCATTATTATTATTTTTGATTAAGCCCAACGTAGCATATATCGCTACTACATTATTAGTATCATTTGTTATTCCTATTAATCCATTTTCTGTAGCACTTAATACTAATTTTTCGTAATTTCTTCTTTGATCACTTTTCATAGGGACTACACCAACATAAGCAGCATCAAAAACATTATGGGCAGCAATTTTCTCAATAAGTTCATTAGTAGGAATATCACAATCTGTAATATTAAATTTGTCAAATTCCTTTTCATAGTAGTTGTAGCTATTATTATCTATAATAGAAATAGCAGTACTTTCTGGTATTTTATGTCTCTCATAATTATCTCTATAATTATTTCCTTCTTGACAAGAAAAGTAAACTACCACCCCCAAAGGAGGTGGCTTTAAAGAACCCCCTAAAAGGGGATAATTCCTAAGCATTGCTCAATTATATTTTGAATAAAACACTTTCAAAATATAATCTACAGGATTTAATAGGTCATTTCATAAACTGGCAAAGCCTATTTAACCATGACCACCGTCATAGACGGTGGTTTTATAAGAACTAATAAAAAATAATTAGCAATAAAATATAAATTAATGTTTTCATTTAAGGAATTATATTCTCAAAATCATTGTTTCAAAAGGTTCTAACTGTAGAGTAGTATTTTTGATTTTTTTCTGAAAAGATTTTGAATTTAAATTACTATACGCACAATACTGAATATTGTTATTTATAAAATAAATTTCATAATAATTATTGTCTTGAATTACATTTTCTATTTCGCTATTTATCCATTTATAAATAGAACGAAATTCATCCAATTGCTCGTCTGAATATTCGCTAATATCATCTGAAGTAAAAATTAATTTTCCTAGTAAAGTATTTATCGTAAGAATTGTATTTTGTTGAATGGGTGATAATTTATTTTTATTATTTCTTAAAATAAAAACATCAGGATCATTTAAAAATGCTCTATTATTTAATTGCCATCTTCCTAGTACCGAACGCAAAGCAGCAATGGTAGAAACTCGTTCTCTATTATTTAATAATTTTAATAATTGATGCTCCCAAGATAAATGAATATCTGCACCAATTCTACAATAATCTACTTGTCCAAAAGCAGCTCCCAAAGGGACTCCGCAGCCTAAAATAATTTTATTTGTACAGGTTTTTCTCAAAAATTCCATAGCATCAAACATGACTTGTCCCCTTGTTTTATTTTTTCTAGGAAGTATGGCTGCGGCATATAAAAAATCTAATTTTACCATATCAAAATTCCATTTATTAAATATCGTAAAAAAGACTCCAGATAAATATTCTTTCACTTGAGAATTATAAATATCTAAAATATAAAAATGTCCGCTCCACATTGGATTATAGCCTGCTGAAATTAATTTTCCTTTTTCATCTTTTAATAACCACTCTTGATGTTGTTGAAATATTTTTGATTTTTTTTCTACTACAAAAGGAGCCAACCATAAACCTGCTTTAATATTTTTTCCATGAATTTTATCAGCAATATATTTCATGCCTTTAGGAAATTTTTCAGTATGAATATCTAGCCAATCCCCTACTCTATTTTGATAACCATCATCAATTTGAAAAAAATCAATTTTGATATTTTTTTCAGAAAAAGCATTCAAATTTTTTAAAATAATTTCTTCATTTATTTTTGTATAATAATGATACCAACTCGTCCATCCTATTGCAGGTTTTACTTTTGGTTTTTGAATTTCAAAAGTATTGAACCATTGTTCAAAAACATCATTATTTTTTCCATTTAAATGAATGAATTCTAGGGCAGGGAAAGAATGAGATAATTCTAATCCTTCACAATCTTTTTCAATTATTAATTTTTGAGAAGAATGATCATAAGTAAAAATAGTATAGCCTGTACGTTCATTTAATGATGCAAATAATTGAATATTATTTTTTTGATTTTCTTTTAAATAAGTATATGTCCAAGAATGAATTTTTCCTTTTCCTCTTTTTAAATTAAAAAAATAATCTCCATAATTTTGCATAAAAGGTTTAGTAAAAGAAATTAAATTAGGAATTTCTTCTGAGGGAGAATATTCTCTACTTTCTGACCAAGATTGAAAACCATTTGAAAATATTTTATGAATATTTTTATTTTGACAATCAACAATAGCTACTACTTTTTTTAGTGTTATTTTCTGTTTAGCATGAATGTATAATTTAAAAGAGAAACCATTTTCTAATGTATCAAAATAAGTATCTACATATAGTTCATCAACTACAGTCATTCCTTTAGTTTTAACATCTAACTTTTGATCATTATATTGAATATATGCTTTTATTTGATTTTCTTGCATGATGTTTTTTTTGTAAAAATAAAAAAAGGAATAATAAATTTATTATTCCTTTTTTATTAAAATTCTGACTTTATTACAAATGTCGTTCTGCATGATAAGAAGAACGAACTAAAGGACCACTTTCTACAAAATCAAAACCTCTTTTCAATCCTTCTTCTTTATATTTATTAAATTGATCAGGATGTACAAATTCTGCTACTTCCAAGTGCATTTTTGTAGGTTGTAAATATTGTCCTATAGTTACAACATCACAATTTACTTCTCTTAAATCATCTAATATTCTAAACACTTGATCTTCTGTTTCCCCTAGTCCTACCATAAAACCAGTTTTGGTTCTTTTTCCAAATTCTTTAATTCTTTTTAATTCTTCTAAAGACCTTTTATATTTTCCTTGAGGACGAACTTTTCTATATAATTCTTCTACCGTTTCCATATTATGAGAAACGACTTCTTGTCCTGCGGAAATCATTCTTTCCAATGCTGTCCAATTGGCTCTAACATCAGGAATTAAAGTTTCGATTGTAGTAGAAGGAGATAATTCTTTAACTTGTTTAACCGTTTGATGCCAAATTTCAGCTCCTCGATCTTTGAGTTCATCTCGATTTACAGAAGTAATAACGGCATGTTTGACTTGCATTAAATGAATCGCTTCTGCAACTCTTCTTGGTTCGTCTTCATCATATTCTGGTGGACGGCCTGTTTTTACAGCACAAAAAGAACAAGAACGAGTACATACATTTCCTAAAATCATAAAAGTAGCCGTACCTGCTCCCCAACATTCTCCCATATTAGGACAATTGCCACTTTGACAAATGGTATGCAAATTATATTGATCTACTAAATTTCGAACTCTTTTATAGTCTTCACCAATAGGTAATTTAACTCGAAGCCATGAAGGACGAGGTTCTCTTTGAGGTTTTTTATTATTAATAATAGGTAAATCTATCATCTTTTTTCTTTTAACGACGTTTTCCGAATTGCAAAGCTAAGTAAACATTTACAAAAAGAAACTTATTATCTTCAGAAATCATAATAGGCACTTTTTTATAAAAGCCATCTACCATAAAACCAAATTCTAATGCTTTTACAAATTCATCATACGCTCCCCAATCTAAATGTACTCCTAATTTAGCATGTACTCCAGGAATAGGTCTAATACCTCCCCAGCCATATCTAAATCCCGAAGATCCCAAAATATTATAAACATCTAAGAAATCATCGTGAACTTCTTCATTATATGAAGTACGAACTAAAGTAAAATTATTATCTCCATCATTAATTCTCAAATTGAGATGATAAGGCTTGAGTAATCCTAAAGTAACACCTCCCAAATAAGAAATTCCAACAGCCACTCCTTTTCTTTCTTGTTTTTCAGAAAAATATCTTTTCTCTCCATATCCTCCTCTCACTACCCACAAAGAATTTTTCTTTCCAAAAACATAATCATTAGATTGATAACCTTGATAAGAAATTCCTAAATCATTATTTTTTGATTCTCTCGCGTGTTTAAGCGTACCTATTTCTAAATGATAAAATGTAGTTCTATAATAGGTTCTGATTTTAGCTTTATTGGCAGCTAAAGAGAAAAAACCATGCGTATGAAATCTAAAATCAAAGGTAAGTTCTTTATTATAGACAATTCCTTTAAGTTCTTCTTCTCCTTCAAAACCAGTTTGACTAAAGCCTTGAATACCAATAAATAAAAGGCTAATAATAATGATTAATAATCGTTGCATCATAAATAAGTCTTTCTTTAATAACTCAATTTACTAAATATTAAGGATAGATGTAGTATTTTATGATGATAAACAATTAAAATTGAAAAGAAGTTGACTTAAATGAATGCTTCTTTCTATAAAATTAAGCCATTTAATCTCAATTATGATTCTTTTTTCTTAAAAATATCTCGAAGTTGAAAGCCATCATCATCACTATTTTTCTTTTTCTTCTTTTTTGCTTTGGCTTTTTTCTTCTTCTTCTTTTTACGCTTCTTTTTCATTTTATCAATCATTCCCGGACGCTTCCAAAGAACGTATCGAACTGAAACTCCTGTTTCACTAGAAAAAGCTTTATCTCCTCCTTTGATATTAAAAGCAGGTTTATAATCATAACTAATATTAAATCTTCCTATAGTTATTTCTGCACCTCCAACTAAAGTAACTCCTAAAAGATTTCCTTGAGCTTTAACATCAGCATCATTTCCTGTATAAAAGCCTTTATGAACTCCTCCTCCATAATAAATATTAAATCTCTTAAAAAGAATAGGCATGTGCTGTTCTGCAAGTACAGTTAATTTTAAATGTTCTTCTTTAAATTTGGAATGAAGCAATCCTTCAATTGTGGTTTTATTGGCTACACGTTGTTGAACAGATAAACCAATTCCTGAACCAATTCTTATTCCTACAGCGGTATTATAGGTTTGTGCTTGAATAAATGTAATACTGCACAATAGTGTGATACAAACAATTAAATACTTCATCTTATTTCGTTTTTTTTCTCTAAACGCCGCTCAAGAATAGAATATTACAATTTATTTTTTCAAAGTAGTTAAAAAAATGTTATTCTATGGCAACCAATGTTACGCCATCTCCTCCATGTTCTGGTTTAGGGTGAGAAATTTCAAAATTGATTTGATATTCTTTTAATTTATCTTTTACTGCTTTTCTTAAAATTCCATCTCCTTTACCATGAATAATTTCTAAATTAGAAATACCAGAGACTAATGCTTGATCGATATATTTTTCTAATATTTGTAAAGCCTCTTCTCTCCTCATTCCTCGTAAATCAATTTTAGAATGAAAGTTTGATTTTTGTTCTATCAAATTAGAACGAATCCCTTTATTTTTTTGGATTTCTAAAGGCTCTCCTACTAAAACTAAATCTCTCAAATGTACTGTCATATTCAAGACCCCCATTTGTATGACCACTTTCTTTTTATCTATTCGAACTACTTTTCCTGTAGAACCACCTGTTTTTAATTTTACAAAATCACCTTCTACAATTTCTCTTGTTTGTTTTTGACTTTCTTTATAATAAATAGATTCTTTTAATTGATGAACCTCTTGACTTGTTTCTTTTCTCTTGGCTCTACTTTCTGCAGCTAATTTCTTGGCCTTTTCTAAAGATTTTTCTTCTTTGATTTCTCGAACTAATTTTTCTAATGCTTTATTATCTTGAGCAGATTTTTGCATAGCAAATTCCTTCACCTCAAGTTTTAATTTTTTGCGGCTCACTTCTAAATCACCTGCCATTTTTTCATAATTTTTAACCAAGTGATCTAAGTGTTTTTGTTGAGATTGAGCCAAAGATAATTTTTCTTCTAATTCTTGTTTTTCTTTTTGTAAATCTATTAATAACTGATCTACTGCTCTTTCATTTTTACCTATTTTTTTCTTAGCATATTGTATTACTTTTTTATCCAGCCCAATTTTATTCGCAATTTCAAAACCATAGGAACTTCCTGGTTTTCCTACTTGTAATTCATAAGTAGGAGAAAGCGTATCTTTATCAAATCTCATTGCTCCATTTACAATACCCTTTGTTTTAAAAGCAAAAACTTTTAAGATAGAATAATGAGTGGTAATAAATCCAAATATCTTTTTTTTATGTAATTGATTTAATATAGATTCTGCAATAGCTCCACCAATTTTTGGATCCGTTCCAGAACCAAACTCATCTATCAATACTAATGAATGATGATCTGCATGCTGCAAAAAAGATTTCATATTTTTAAGCCGAGAAGAATAAGTACTTAAATCATCTTCTAAAGATTGTTGGTCACCTATATCTGCAAAGAAATGATGAAAAATCCCATATTCGGATTCTGGATCACTAGGAACTAACATCCCAGCCTGTAACATCATTTGCAATAATCCTACTGCTTTCATTGCCACAGATTTTCCTCCAGCATTAGGACCAGATAACATTAATATTCTATTATTCCCATGTAAAGTCAAATCAAAAGGAATCGTTTTTTTTCCTTCTGAACGATTGATTAAAAATAATAAGGGATGATATGATGTTTTAAAATCGAACTGAGGTTGATCTTTTATCTTCGGTAAATCTGCTTGGAGATCTACAGCTAATCTTGCTTTTGCTTGTATTACATCTAAACGAATCAATATCTCTTGATACTTTTTCATTCCTTTAACATAAGGACGAAGTTTAGCACATAATTCTCTTAATATTCTTCGAACTTCTCTTTTTTCTTCATTTTCTAAATCAAAAAGATCATTATTAATATCAATAATATTATCTGGCTCTATAAAAGCTGTTTTTCCTGTAGCGGATTCATCATGAATAATACCTCTTATTTTTCTTTTATGCTCTGATGGAACAGAAAGAACTCTTCTACCATTTCTAAAACTTTCAATATTATCTGTTAACCAACCTTTATTTTTAAAAGATTGAATCGTTTGAGCAAATTGTTTATTGAGTTCTCTAAATTTTGATGATTTAGCTTTATGAATTTGCATCAATTCTGGAGAGGCTGTTCTTTTGATGGAACCATCTTCATCAATAATCTTTTCTATAGCAAAAATTAATTGTTCATCAAAAGTTAAAGGACGAATTAAATCATATATTGTAGGGTATATTCTTTGGTTTTCATGACTAAAATATTTAAAAATAGCATGTATAATCCACAATTGATTTTTAATAGAAATAATTTGCTCAATAGGAAGAATTGAGCCTTCTATTTCAAGCATTTTGAGCTCCTCAGAAATATCAACATAATTCGCCATAGGAATATGCTTGTCTTCCTCAAAAGACAATGTATATTCTTTCACTTCTTTCAATAATCTTTCTATGATAAAGATTTGATTTCTAGGACGTATAGAAGATATTGTTTGTTTTGCTGGCTCTCCCAAACATTTCTTTTCTAATAAAGATAAAATCTTATCAAATTCTAATTTTTCAAATATATCTGTTGGTAAAAAATTCATTTCCAAAAATCATTTCATCAAAAATAAATATAGTATTCTTTAACTCCTCATAATCAAACATATAAATGTAAGAAGAGTTCCATTTATGCTGCTATATATCATTTTTTTACAAAAAAAACTAAATATTATAA
>JAHDII010000149.1 GCA_020630895.1 Saprospiraceae bacterium | reverse complement strand
ACCCAGCAGCTAGCCACGCCATTAATTTATAATGATTATCTATTTTTTTGAAATAAAAAAACAAACCCGATTCAAAAACATCACCTTCATCTGTCGTTACTGAATCTCCCCAAGAGAATTCTCTAACTTTTTCTCCATGTCCAGTATCATCACTTTCTGTAATTTCTGATGCTTTTGTTTTGGCGACTAATTCTATTACTTCTTTGGTTAAATAAGTTTCAATGTACTCCTCAAATTCTTTTTCATCAATATTGGAAAGAGATTTTAATTTTGTAATATCTTTTGCTGCGACAGCTTCTTGAAATAATTGCCAATATCCTTCCCATGTTGTGGCATCAATTTTAGGAGGAGATACAGCTTCTTTTTTTGTAGGTGGAGTAGGCTTGTCTTTTTTATCAGATGAAGTACAAGAAAACACCAAAAATCCTAAAGCTAAAAACAATAATACTTTTTTCATTGATTTATTTTTTTTGGAAAATATGAATTTTATTGATTTTTATTTGTGACATCAATTTTTATTTCTTCTAAAATTAATTATTTCAATTAACTCTAAATTAGAATTTTTTCCATAAGGCAAAATAGATGAAAGTTCATCTAAACAGCGTCTATTCATTTTTTCTGTATTACCATATAAAAGAAGTTTATCAATTAATTGATCTGATAGATTATTTATCAAGTCATGTCTTAATGATTGCATTCTTTCAGAATTTATGAAGCAATATCTAATTTTATATGAGTCTAGACATTCATCATACATAAATAACGGAATTTTATTTGAATCTAAATTTGATTTCAATAAATTATTATATTTCTTAAAAATGCATTTTCTTAAAGCAGCATCTCGTTCTTGAAAGTTTGAAAATGTATCTATAACATCATATACATATTCTCCATCAGTTAAATAATTAACTATTGGTTGTTTTAAAAAAGCAGTATCTAAATCTTCATAAAGAATTGCTAAAATACTATCATAATATAAAGAATTTTCAACACTTTCAATTCTTGAAGAAGGAATCGTGTCATTGTCTTTACTATCATCTTTATTAGTAATAGAATTATTTGGTCGCTCATTTGTTATTGAACAAGATGAAATAAATACTAATAGGTATAGAATAAATATTTTCTCGTTTCTCCAAAATATAGATTTATTCATTTTTACTTATTTACGATTCTATAAAAATACGAATTATCCCCAATTAAATTATCAAGCCTAAAATAGGCTTCTATCCTAAATAAAAATTAGTTATTTAATAATACATTTTACTCATTTAAAATTTTCTTTCAATTTTTTTGAAAAATTATTTCAAATAGCTTGACTTTAAAACTAAGTTAGTTTAAATTGCAAACAATTACTTAGTTTAATAATAAAACAAAGATAAAATGCAAGTATCAAAATTAATTCATAAAATTAGCGGGGCAGGGGAGTTAATAGATATTTTTCAAACTAAAGAAATAGAAGTAGAGTACAAAAAAGCGTTAGGTTTATTGCATCCAGATGTATGTAAAATGAATGGTAGTGTAGAAGCTTTTCAAAAGTTAATTCAATTAAAAATTGATTATGATAAATCTAGAATTATTGAAGATGATGCGGGAACTTTTGAGCATCATTATAATACCACTCTTTTTAAAGGGAATGAAAAATTGCATGAAATCTCTTATGATAATTATATTTTATTAAAAAATTTTAGAGATAAAGCGTCTTTATCTTTTCATAAATATTTACCCGCATCAATGGCGTTGAGTCATCAATTAAAAATTACTTATGCGAAGAGAGCTGTACCCTTGTCAAGATTAGTTTTACCCCAAAAACATGTTCTTTGGATTTTATCAAGGACATTAGAAGTTACTGCATGGTTTTCACAAATGGGATATGTTCATGGAGGAATTCATCCTGAAAGTATTTTTATTATTCCAGAAACACATGGCGTTGTGCTAGGATCATTTTATCATTTTTCAAAGACCAATTCAAAATTAAAATCTATTTCTGCAAAATATAAACACTGGTATCCTCATGAAATTTTTGATAAAAAAAGAGCTACAACAACTATTGATTTAGAGTTGACAAAACGTACTGCTGCTTATGTTTTAGGAGATACTTCAGGGATAGGAATTAAATTAAAAAAAGATTTTCATCCTGCACTAATTGAATTTTTATTAAAGAAACATAAAAATGCTTTTCAATGCTATGATGATTATAGAAAAATGCTCAAAAATAATTTTGAAGTCAAATATCATGAATTAAAAATATAAAATTTTAAACAACAACATATTACGTTATACAATTATTATTTAACCTTTAAAATATATAAAATATGGGATATACAGATTGGTCGAGCGATGCTTATACGCATTTGAAAAAAACATACTCTAAAAAATCTAGAGGAGATATTTTCAAAAACACACGCTCACGAAAATTAGCAGATGAATTAAATCCTTTTGGATTAAAATTCAGAGAAAGTAGAGATTCAGTGGCACATCCAAATTCATTAGCGATTGGTGTTTTTTTAGATGTAACGGGATCTATGGGTAGAATACCTGAACAATTAATTCGTCATAAATTAGGGGCATTAATGGACACCATGATTGACCATAATATTGATGATCCACAAATTATGTTTTCTGCAATAGGTGATCATATTTCTGATCGTTGTCCTCTTCAAGTAGGGCAGTTTGAATCTGGAACAGATGAATTAAATGATGGCCTAGCAAAAATATTTATTGAAGGTGGTGGCGGTGGACAATGCATGGAATCTTATTTAATGGCTTGGTTAGTGGCAGGACGTCATACTTCTATTGATTGTTTTGAAAAAAGAGGACACAAAGGTTTTCTTTTTACGATTGGTGATGAAAAAAGTTGGCATGAATTAGATGCCAATTGGTTGAAAAAAACAATGGGATATTCTCAAGCAGAAACTTTATCTGCTAAAGAATTATTAGAAGAAGCACAAAGAATGTATCATGTTTTTCATATTCATGTCAATGAAACGGGATACAAAGATAATCCAGAAGTGATTGGTTACTGGAAAGATTTATTAGGAGAACGTGCTTTAATTTTAGATTCTCATGAATCTTTAGCAGAATTAATTGCTTCAACTGTTGCAGTAATACGTGGCGTTGATTTAGGAATTTTGACTGCTGGATTTGATCCTAAAACAGCTTCTTCTGTAAAAAATGCTTTAATGAAGATTCAACCAGTGGATATTTCAAAAGCAAAATCAGGAATTATTACTTTATAAATTTTTTGGACGCAGAATTTTTTCTGCGTCCAAATTTTAATTTTTTTGAGTTATGAAAACAAAAATAATTATTGGTTTAGGTTATGGTGATGAAGGAAAAGGAATTACAACGGATTATCTATGTAGGAAAAGTAAAAATCCTTTTGTGGTTCGTTTTTCTGGAGGGCATCAAGCAGGGCATACTGTTGTTTTAGAAGATGGAACGAGACATGTGTTCTCTAGTTTTGGAGCAGGTACTTTACAAGGTGTTCCAAGCTATTGGAGTCAATATTGTACTTTGTATCCTCTTGGGTTTTTTAATGAATTGCAGTCTTTATTAGAGAAAGGATTTTCTCCAAAAATTTATGTAGATGCTAAAGCATTAGTAACGACTCCTTATGATATTTTTTTTAATAGAAAAACAGAAAAAATTAATCAACACGGAAGTTGTGGTTTAGGTTTTGGAGCTACTGTAGCTAGAGATAAATATTCTCCATATAAATTATATGTTCAAGATTTATTTTATCCAGAAGTATTAAAAAATAAATTAAAAGCGATTCAAAATTATTATCAAAAAAAGACAAGTACTGATTTTTATTCTGTTGATTTATACAGAATGGAAAAATCTTTTATGAATATTTTACCTGAAGTATTATCGTATATTCATGTCGTTCATGAAAAAGAATTTTTTAATCAAATTTTGCCTCAAGAAAATATTACTGATTTAATTTTTGAAGGAAGCCAAGGAATTCTATTAGATATGGATCATGGATTTTTTCCTCATGTAACACATGCAAATACAGTTTCAAAAAATGCTATTGATTTAATTGAAAAATATAAGTTAAAACAACCCGAAATATTTTATATTACAAGAGCGTATCAAACACGTCATGGTAATGGATTTTTATCTAATGAAGAAATAGATTTTAATATTATTTCTAATCCTAATGAAACGAATCAATTTAATGCTTGGCAAGGACATCAAAGAATTTCTCCTTTAGATATTGACTTAATCGATTATGCTTTACAATGTGATAATAATTATTCTTTTGGAATGAAAAAAAATATAGTTATCACTTGTTTAGATCAAATTGAAAATAAAATAAAAATTACAAAAAACAAAGAAATATTTGAACTAGAAAGTGTTCAGGAATTAATTCACAATATTAATTTTAAATTTGACAAAGTTATTGAAAGTAGAAATGAATGTTCTAATTATATGAAAGAAATTTCAATGAATGAAAATGTATTAGTCTAATATACTCTAAAAAACCAAATGATAATTTTCGGTTAAATTTCTTTTGTAGAAATTTAACCGTTTTTTCAACATTTTAAAATAAAACCTTTACTATGAATATTTTCGATAGCCAAAGAATTATCTTTTGATAAATATTTTCTAAGATGAGAAATAAAAACGTCCATACTTTTTCGACTAAATTCATCTTGAGAACCCCAAATTTGTTGCAATGCTTTTTTTCTAGGAAGCAATTGATTTTTATGTTCACAAAGTAATTGTAATAAATCTCTTTCTCTTGCTGTTAATTTTATTTCTTGTTGAGGATGTACTAATTTAAATAAATCGGAATGAAATTGATATGTTCCTATTTGATAAATTGAATTTGAAGGAATATTTTTTTTATTTGTTTGTTGTAATAAAACATTAATTTTGGCTACTAAAATTTCTTCATCAATAGGTTTGGTAATATAATCAAAAGCACCAAGTTTAAATCCTTTTAATTTATCAATTTTTAATGATTTTGCACTTAAAAAAATAAAAGGTATAGATTCATTTTTTTCCTTCATTTTTTTTGCAAATTCAAATCCATCAATACCAGGAAGCATAATATCTAAAATTGCTAAATCATAATTATTGCTATTTAATTTTTTTAGAGCATCTTCTCCTGATTGACACCAAGTTACTTGAAATTCTTGCATGCCTAAATATTCAGAAAGAATATATCCAAAACTTTTATCATCTTCTAATAATAATATTTTTTTCATTTATTTTTATTTAGCAATGGTATTTGAATAATAAATTCACAACCATTTTGATAATTAGAATTGATTTGAATCTTTCCTTTATGGGATTCAACAATATTTTTAACATAACTTAATCCTATTCCAAAACCTTGAGTTTTATATTGATTGTTTTTATTGGCTCTATAAAATCGATTAAAAATATGTGCTTGGAATTGTGGTTCAATTCCTATTCCATTATCTTTAACAGAAATATAAAGTGAATTATTTTTTGGATAAGTACTTATCCAAATTGTAATATTTTCATTATTATATTTTAAACTATTTTCTACTAAATTAGAAATACTATTAGACAAATGATAATAATCTCCTTGAATTGTATATTTATTAGATTGTAAATCTAATAAAATTTCTGCTTTTTTGTTATCAATTAATACTTTTAATTTTTGAGGAACTTCTGATATTAACTCATGCAAATTTATAACTTCAAAATCTAATTTATTTTCATTATTATCTAACAAAGAAAAATCTAATAATTTATCAATTTGTAATTCTAAATTTTTACTTTCTTTTTCTATTATGTCATGATATAGTTTAGACTTTTCAATATCATGATTTTTTCTTAAAACTCTTGATGCTAATCGAATAGAACTCAAAGGCGTTTTAAATTCATGAGTCATATTATTAAAAAAATCTTCTTTAATTTGAGTCACTTTTTTATAATTAGAAAGTAACCGTAATAAATATTGAAATAAACCTAATAAAATAATAATAAGTATGATGCTTGTCCCAAATAAATAAATCATGGATTTTAATGCATCGGAAAAAGAATGAGGTTGATACAAAGTGAACCATATAATTTCTTCTTTTTTGTTCATTAAATTTTGAACAGGAGCATAATATTGAAAGCTTGAATTTTTTGCTAATCTTTCAGAATATTCTGTATTACTTTCATGTGGTAATTGTGTAGGATTTTCTTTTAAAATACTAAAAGAAATAATACAAGAAATACAAGATTTTATTTTAGATTGAATTAATTCTTTTTTGTACTGATTTTTATTACTGATAAAATGATCTTCATTTTTGAATAAAGAAAAATATACAATATTATTAATTTGATTAGAATCTAAATGATTTTTTACAATTTGTTCTATTTCTTCAAAATTAGCGTCATTTAAATTGACACTATCATTATGAAAAAGATGATGTCCTAAACTATTAATATCTAAAGCTAAATTAGGAATGAGTTTTTCAAGTTGTAATTCCATTTCTTCTTGTTGAATCTGAATGGCTTTATATAACCAAATAGCCTGTAGAAAAACCAATATAGCAAATATTAAAAATGCTAATAAACTCAATGGATGATATTTATGTTGAATACGTTTCATATTGCAAAAATATAATAAATTAACCTTTAAATAAACTTGCTTAAGTTTTCATTAAGCTTTTTAAGTTATGCTTATGGTTTTTTAGTTTTTCCTTTTCCATGTAATACTTTTAATAGCTTTTACTTTGTGATTGTAATTATATTTATTCAATTCAAAAAGTTTTAATTATGAAAAATTTATGTTTAAAAATGTTTGTTATAATGACGTTTGTTCTTATTACTGTTGATATAACATTGGCTCAAAATTCAGTAGCAAAGAAAAAAGAAATTACTCCTTCAGAAAAAGAAATGATTCAAGGTATATTTGAAGAGATTAGTATCTCTGATCAATTATATAGAAATATAATTTCTAAAGGAACATTTGATGAAACTATACTTGCTAAAATTGATTCTGTTTATAACAGTGAAGGAATGAAAGCAGGATTAATTTATGAACAAAATTTAAATTTATCGTTTCCTAAAGTAATTGAAGATTCTCTTTGGAATTTGCAACATCAAATTGATTTAAAAAATCATTTAACTTTAAGAGGTATATTTAATACTTATGGATTTATTTCTGAAGATATTATTAAAGAATTTAATTATGCTCAATTTTTATTATTATTGCATCCTCCAAAAGATTGGGATGTTCGAAAATATTTAAAAGAGTATTCTACTTTTTTATTGATTGAAGTAGAAGAAAAAAGAATGCCAGCTATTTCTTATGCTATGTTTTGTGATAATATGAAAGGAAAAATTTTGAGAGAGCCACAAATATATGGTACAAATCAACAGTTTGATCCTAAAACAAAAACAGTGCTTCCTCCAATGATTGAAAATTTAGAAAAAAGCAATGCGGCTAGAAAAAAAATTGGACTCCCTGAATTAAAAGAAGGAGAATATCGTTTAGCCAAAAAATAAAAAATAAACCTGCGAATTTAATTTTTAAATTCGCAGGTTTATTCATTTTTAGGAGATTCTTTTAATTTTTTGAAAATAATGTATTTTTTATACTTTTTATTAGA